>WFZZ01000199.1 GCA_015489315.1 Deltaproteobacteria bacterium
GTTCTCGTAATCTAAAGGGCTTTTTTACAACTGAAAATTTTTCTCCAATATTCCCCTCCTGATGTCCCCAGCCAGTAATTATAATTACAGGAAGACCAGGGATTAACTCTTGCATCCTTTCAGCCAAGATGTCTCCGGTCATATTGGGCATGGTGAGGTCTGTAATTAGAATGTCCGGTATGAATTCACCTTTTTTTACTGCTTCCAGAGCACTTAACGGATTTGAGAATGTCTTTATTGTTGCTCCAGCAACCTTTAAAAATTCTTCAGAGATCATAAGGACACTTTCTTCATCGTCAACAAGAAGGATTTTAATACCCTCTAGACACTTCTCCTTTTTACACTCCTCGCACTGCCCTATGTCTTCTTCTTTTTCCCCTCCATAGGCAGGCATAAATATTTCAAAGGTTGTTCCATTACCAGGGCTACTTTTGACTTTTATAAAGCCATTACTTTCCTTAACTATGTTATTTACCATGGCAAGCCCAAGGCCTGTGCCCTTATGAGGACCTTTAGTGGTAAAGTATGGATCAAATATTCGACCTATTATTTTTTCATCCATGCCACATCCTGTATCGGATACCCATAATTTTATAAAGTTCCCTGGCCTTACATTATAGGATGAATCTTTAAGACTTTCGTTATCAAGTATTATCAATTTACAGCCTATCTCCATTTCTCCCTTCTCATCCATGGCGTGGATGGCATTGGTGCAAAGGTTCATTAATATTTCATTCATTTGTCCTGGAGTGCACTTCACTTTATAGGGGACATCTTCTATGGCAGTCTTTATTATCACAGATGATGGCACAATTCCTTCAAGGAGTTTTACCGTATCTTTGATGCATTCAGAGACATCTACTCTACTTAATTCATCTTTAAACCCCTTTGAAAATTTAAGTAGGTTATCAATTAGCTCCTTTGCCTTTGATGTTGCCTTTGAAATAGTATTAAGATACTGACCGATTCTTTCATCATTTGAAAAACATTGGGCAAGCTCTGTGTAACCCATAATTGGGGTAAGAATATTGTTAAAGTCGTGGGCAATACCACTTGCTAACACTCCAAGGGACTCAAGGCGTTGGGCCCTGTTTAGTCTTTCCATAAGCTGATTTTTAGCTTCTTCTAATTCCTTTTCCCTTGAAAGGTCTTCAATGATCCAGATATAGGCCATTTCATCTTTTTGCCCAAATTTTTCTATCTTTCTACAACTTGCCCTTACGGAAATAAGATTGCCATCTTTTTTCCTCAACGACCCTTCTGTTTGAAAAAAGCCTTGATTGTTAAGGATTTGATAGGCTATCTCCCCAAATTTTTCAAAGGTCTTTTTGTCTTTAAAGAGCATTTCTGTGGATTTTCCGATTAGTTCATTTCTTGAATAACCTGTTAGCTCTTCAAAGGCCTCGTTGACCTTGAAAAATTTTCTATTTATTACAAAGGCTATTCCACCTGGTGCCTTTTCAAATACGAATTCGCTTATGCTCTTTTCTTTAAGGTACTTTTCTTCAAAGAGTTTAGCTTCTGTAACGTCATGAACTATGTGAATCCCACCAATAAACTTTTGATCTTTATCTATTAAAGGGGTTGTTTGGACATAGAATTGGCGTCCAAGCTTTTCGTGTATAAAGATCTTTTTATGGCTTTTTTTATCTAGAAGTGTTTGCTGCAATGGGCAGTAGGAAGGAGGGTTATCCTCTTCGTGAACTACGCAATAACATTTTTGTCCAATAGTTGCCTTTGGAAAGAACCTTTTAAAGGTTTTATTCATGAAAATTATTCTAAATTGTCGATCATGGATTGATACAAGAATGGGAAGCGCATCAAGGACGTCAATTAAAGGGAAGGGGTAAGAGCCACTTTCATAGTGAAAATTTTCTTTATTTTTCATTTAAAATAATTTACCCGCTAGGGTTAAAAAGTTTTTTTGACATAACTTTCAGTCTCTTTGAGATTAGATCGGCTTTTTTTATTTTTAGATTAAATTTTTTTATGCAAATTTTTTTGTAAAAAAAGACTAAAAATGCCTTTTCATGAATTTCTCAAGCCTGTCATAGGCCTCGTTTAATACCTCTTCTTCCGGCAGAAATACAAGTCTAAAGTGCGGTGTTTTGGGGAGGCTTCCAAAACCACTTCCATGGACTACTACTACACCGGTTTCTCTAATTAGCATCTTAACAAAATCTTTATCTTTTATATCCATTTCTATTCTGGGAAAGGCATAAAAAGCACCTTCTGGCTCCTGGCATGAGATTCCGGGAATTGCATTAAGCCTTTGAACAGTAAGGTCCCTTCTGCTTCTTAGCTTTTGGCGGGTCTCTTTTAGGTGGGATTGGTTACCGTTTAGTGCTACTGGAATGGCAAACTGCTTTGGGTGACTTGCACAAAGCCTGGCTCGGGCCAATTTTTTCATTGCCTCAGTATAGTCTTCAACCAATTCAGGTGCCCCGCTAATAATTGCCCATCCTATTCTAAAGCCTGGTGCCAAGTAGCTTTTTGAAAGGCCATTAAAGGTGACAACAGGGACATCATGATCAAGGGAGGCAATGCTGATATGTTCCTTTCCGTTTAGGATAAGTTTATCATAGATCTCATCGCTCATGATGAGAAGATTATATTTTTTTGCAAGCTCAATCACCTGAAGAAGGGTCTCTTTGCTGTAAACAGCCCCTGTGGGATTGTTGGGATTGATTAAAACAATGGCCCTGGTTTTTTCATCAATCTGGCTTTCCATGTGTTCAATGTCAGGGTGCCAGTGGTCATCTTCATTTAAAAGATAGGGCCTTGCTTCGCCAATAAGACGACTTAAGAGAGCATTATAAAGCGGATAACCAGGGGAGGGAACAAGGACATTTTCACCCTTATTTACTAGAGCAGAAAGGGCAAAATCAATTGCCTCGCTTGCACCTGTTGTAATTAGTATTTCATAGGGCTTTATGCCACGCCCTTCGGCCTCCTTTTTAATGGCCTCAATTGCCTCTGGTACACCTTCAGATGCACTGTAGCTTGTGTGCATTTCAAGCATTGCCTTATATGTGGCATCTAGAAGGTGCCTTGGTGTAGTGAATCCATAAAGAACTGGGTCGCCAATATTAAGATATATAAGGTCTCCACCCTGTTTTTGCCTTTTGTCTGCCTCTATAAGGATATCCCTTATGGCATATTCGATATGTTCTGTCCTGTGAGATGGTTGGATTTTTTTTAGCATGGTCTTAATTAGCCCTCAAAGTCAACTGCTTTCAAAAGGTTATGTTTTCACCCATTTAAATGAGTTGTCAACCTGTTTTTTTAATTTTAAAAGGAGTATGTTTTTTCGAAAAAGACACAAATTTAATATAATCATCGAATTTTAGGAGAAACAGATGAAAAAGGCCTGGCCGCCGTGGCCAAAAAATAGTTTTATTGCAGATTTTCACATACATTCAAAGTATAGCAGGGCCACCAGCAGGGAAATGGAGCCCCTTGGAATAAACAAAATTGCCAAGCTCAAGGGAATAAAGGTTGTCGGAACTGGAGATTTTACTCATCCTGGATACTTAAGGGAATTAAAAGAAAAGCTCGAGCCAATAGGAAATGGCCTTTTTGTATGTAAAGAAGATCCAGAAGGTACGAGATTTATTTTGACTGCTGAGGTCTCAAATATCTTTACCCAGGGTGGCAAAAACAGAAGAATCCATACAGTCATTTTTGCCCCTGATTTTGAGGTGGTTGAGGAGATTCAGGCACGCCTTAAACAGATTGGAAACATTAGCTCAGATGGTCGTCCGATCTTTGGCTTTCCGGTAAAGGAGCTTGTAAGGCTTGTGATGGAGGCAAGTCCTGAGTGCTTTGTGGTTCCTGCCCACATCTGGACACCATGGTTTTCCCTTTTTGGGGCAAAATCTGGATTTGACTCCATTGAAGAATGTTTTGAGGAGGAGACCAGACACATTCATGCCCTTGAAACAGGTCTTTCATCAGATCCCCAAATGAATTGGCGCCTTTCTTGCCTTGACTCTTATACTCTTGTTTCCAACTCAGATGCTCATTCTCCCTGGAAACTTGGGAGGGAGGCAAATGTCTTTTCTTGCGAAATAAGCTATAATGCCATAATCCAGGCAATGAAGGAGCCAAGCCTTGGTTTTTTGGGAACCATAGAGTTTTTTCCAGAAGAGGGAAAATACCACTTTGATGGCCACAGGAGTTGTGGTGTTTCCCTTTCTCCTAAGGAGACAAAGGCACTTTCTGGTATCTGCCCTGTCTGCCAAAGGCCCTTGACAATCGGGGTCTGTCACAGGGTAGAGGACCTTTCAGATCGGCCTGAAGGTTTTGTCCCTGAAACCGCCCTTCCAAACTGTCACCTAGTGCCCCTTGAAGAGATCATTGCAGAGGTCTTTGGTGTAAAGAGCATAACAAAGAGGGTGAGAAAGGAATATCTTTCTGCCCTAAAAATGCTTGGAACCGAGTTTGACATCCTTCTCTGGAAGGATAAAGAGGAACTTTTAAGTGTCTTGCCCAAAGAGGTGGTAGATGGCATTATCTCCATGAGAGAAGAAAAGGTGAGTGTAACCCCGGGTTTCGACGGGGTCTATGGAAAGATAAGCACCATTTCCAAAAAGGAAGATAGGCCTAAGGACACGGGGCTAAAAAAGAAAAAGGGGAAAAACCCAAGGCAAAAGTCGCTTTTTTGAAATTGTGGGTCTTTTGAGTAAAGAGGGCTAAATAACAAACTTTTCCTTAAACTTTGGATAAATGACCTCTGTTCTTGGCAAGGCCCTTTTTAGGGTCTTTATTAGGGCATTTGATGAATTTGGTTCTCCATGCACTACAAAAATCTTTTTGGGTCTTGCCCTTTTTGCATAGTTTATGAGGTTTGTCCTGTCTGCATGAGCAGAAAAACCATTTATGGTGTAAATTTTTGCCCTTACAGATATTTGTTCTCCAAATATTTTTACCTCCTTAGCACCATCTACTAGCCTTCTTCCCAGGGTGCCCTGGGCCTGAAAACCTACAATTATTACTGTGGTGTTCTCCTTCCAAAGATTGTGCTTAAGATGGTGCTTAATCCTTCCTCCTGTCATCATTCCACTTCCAGCAAGTATTATCTTTGGCCCCGGAATGTTGTGTATGGCCTTGGACTCTTCTGCAGTTTCTGTGAAATAAAGGCCTGGAAACTTAAAGGGAGATATCATCTTTTTGGTTGGATGCTTAAAGGATTCGTGATTGCAATAGTCACAGTGTTTTAGAAAAATCCTTGTAAGGTTTATGGCAAGGGGGCTATTTAGAAATACCGGCACCCTTTTTGAGAGCTTTCCCTCCCTTTTCATCCTTCCAATGTGAAAAAGGATTTCTTGGGCCCTTTCAAGAGCAAAGGTCGGGATTAAAACCGTTCCCTTTCTTCTTACAGTACTGATTATAGCCTCTTCAAGTTCTTCTACTGAGGATTCATAGGATTTATGGTCTCTGTCACCATAGGTAGATTCCATTACGAGGACATCTACATCCCTTTCAGGGGGTTCTGGATCATAGACAAGGGGACGGCCTCCATCTCCAAGGTCTCCTGTAAAAAGGAGCTTTCTTCTTTTGCCCTTCTTATTCCTGTATTCAACTACTATTTGGGACGATCCGAGGACATGCCCTGCCTCATTTAAATGAAAGGTTACATGGATATCAGGTACAATCTCCACCCTTTTACCATAGGGAATTCCTTTTTCAAAAAGCTCCATTGAGAAATAGACATCTTCAAGGTCAAAAAGGGGCTCTTTTACGTCTATTCCTGCACGAGTAAGCCTTCTTCTTTTCCATAAAAACTCTTCTTTTTGCACATGTGCGGCATCCATTAGTATCAAAAGGGAAATGTCAATGGTGGGCGGGGTACAGTATATCTTTCCAGAAAATCCCCTTTTTTGAAGAAGGGGGATCCTTCCACAGTGATCAAGGTGGCCATGGCTTAAGATCATGGCATGAATTTTAGATGGATCAAATCCAAACCCTTCATAGTTCAGCTTTTCGAGTTCCCAAGGACCTTGAAACTGGCCTGCATCAAGAATTATTCTCTTTTTTCCAAATTGCAGAAGGTGGCATGAACCTGTAACTGTCTGAGCAGCACCAAAAAATTGTATCCGAGCCATTTTTAAATCCTTTCTATTTTTGGTGGGTGAATACCTATGTCTTTTTAGGGCATCTTTTTAAAATTGTCCATATAAAGAGAAAAAGTGGCCATGTTGGGCATTGATTTCTTAATGTGAAAAATAGAACTCCTTGACGAAAAAAGAACAGTATAATAAAGATAAAAATAGTTCGTTAGGGGAGCCTGGGTGAACTAGGCTGAGAGGTTGGCTAGTCTGCCAACGACCCTTAAACCTGACCTGGGTAATGCCAGCGTAGGGAAACGACTTTTTAAAATTTCTGCCAAAGGATTTTAAAAGGCCGTCCCAAAGCTGGACGGCCTTTTTATTTTGTATCCAGGGCTTTGGAGGCTTATATGGCAACTTTATTAACAGAACTAAGAAGGGGAATAATCCCCGAAAAATTGAAGGAACTTGCCAAGAAGGAAGGAATCGAGGTTGAAAGGCTTGCAGCCAATATCCTTAAGGGCACGGCCGTGGTCCTTGGCTACAGGAGCCAGAGGGGGGCCATGGTAGTTGGCCAGGGTGTAAGGACTAAGGTGAATGCCAATATTGGGGCGAGCACCCTCACATCCAACTTTGACTATGAAAGGGAAAAGCTTAAGGCAGCCCTTAGAGCAAAAGCAGATGCAGTTATGGATCTTTCCCTGGCAGATAACATCAAGGAGATTAGGACAGCCATACTCGAAGAATCAACTGTCCCTATTGGAACCGTGCCAATATATGAAGAGGCAACAGCAGCCCGGATAAAAAGGGGTGCGGTCATAAAGCTTGATGTAGATGAGTTTTTTGAAATCATCGAGGCCCAGATGGAAGAGGGCGTGGATTTTATAACAGTCCATTGCGGGATCACAAGGGAGCTGATTGAAAAGTATCCGCCTGAACTTCGCCTTGAAGGGATTGTGTCAAGGGGAGGGGCAATTACAGCAGCCTATATCAGAAGTACTGGTAAGGAAAACCCCCTTTACGAGCATTATGACAGGCTCCTTGATCTATCTGAAAAGTATGATTGTGTACTTAGCCTTGGAGACGGAATGCGTCCTGGGGCACTTTACGATGCATCCGATAGCCTTGAGATTGGAGAACAGGAGGTCCTAGGTGAACTACAGAAAAGGGCCTTTGATAGAGGCGTTATGACCATGATTGAAGGGCCCGGGCATGTGCCACTTCATCTTGTAGAAAAGTCTGTTAAGCGAATTAAAAGGCTTACTAATAATGCCCCCCTTTATCTTCTGGGGCCAATTGTAACAGATGTTGCGCCAGGGTACGATCATATAACTTCTGCCATTGGGGCAAGTGTAGCTGGCATGTCAGGTGCTGACTTTATCTGTTATGTGACACCTTCCGAACACCTCGGCCTTCCAACTGTTCAGGATGTATTTGATGGTGTGATAGCAGCCAGAATTGCTGCCCATGCAGCAGATATTGCAAAGGGTCTAAGGGGCGCAATTGACTGGGACAATGAGCTTTCAAAGGCCAGAAAGGCCCTTGATTGGGATAAGCAGATTGCCCTTTCCATTGATCCTGAAAAGGCAAAAAGGGTTAGGGAAGAGCGTTCAGGCCAGGGTGCATGCACCATGTGTGGTGAATATTGTGTCTTTTTGGTTCTAAAAGAGCAAAAGTAATAAAAAGGTCTAAAAGGAGTAGTCAGAATATGAGAGAGATTGATATTACAAGAGGAATAGTCGAAAATCATGTGAAAAGCCTTGAAAAGGCCTATGAGAGTGATGTGGTTATAGTTGGTGGTGGTCCAAGTGGCCTTGTTGCAGGCGGCTATCTGGCCAAAAAGGGATACAATATAACCATTCTTGAAAAAAGGCTTGCTCCGGGAGGAGGCATTTGGGGCGGAGGAATGGGGTATAAATTCGTCATCATTCAAGATGAAGCAAAGGGAGTTCTTGATGATTTTAATATCCCTTCAACTCCCTATAAGGATTCTTACCATGTGGTTGATTCTATAACCTTTGCATCAGGTCTGATTTTTGAGGCCACAAAGCGAGGTGTCAATATATTCAACCTTACAGTTTGTGAAGACCTTCTTGTAAGGGACGGAAGGGTAGTTGGGGTAGTTGTTAATAATAGCCTTACCCAACTTAACCAGCTACCTGTTGATCCAATAACCTTTGAGGCAAAGGCCGTGGTAGATGCAACAGGCCATGACCATGATGTCGTGAGGGTGTTTTCCAGAAAGAATGATGTGACTTTGAATACTCCAACCGGCAAACCAATGGGTGAAAGGAGCATGTTTGCAGAAACTGCCGAAAAGGCAGTGGTAACAAACACGAAGGAGGTCTATCCTGGACTTTTTGTATGTGGTATGTCCACAGCTGCTGTCTATGGCGGCTTTAGGATGGGACCAATCTTTGGCGGAATGCTTCTTTCTGGTAAAAAACTGGCTGGACTTTTGGAAGATGCCTGTAAAAGATAAAGAATTCAAGGGGGTTACGGCCCCCCTTTTTTATTATCCTTTCCAGGTTTTATTCCATCTAATTTCCCCCCGTTTTTTTTAAAAATTCAGTTTTTTTAATCTGGTGGACAATTAATTTTAAAGATATTATATGAAACTTAATAATTGATATTCTTTTTAAGGTATCGCTTTTGGTACACTTTTAGCCAATTCAATATAAATAGATATCTGGTAATATCTTGTGAGGAAATTAAAGATTATAAATACTTCCTTTATATTCTTTAGCATTTTTCAAATAATATTCTTTTTATCCTGCCAAGAAGTTTTTTCTTCTGAAGTTCTTAATAAAAGCAATAGAAAGAGGACAGTTGTAATTATAAGGTACAGGATTGAGCCAAATTTTTTCTCAACGGTGGTAAGAGGTCTTAAAACAGGTCTTTCCGAAAGGGGTTATATTGAGGGGAAAAATGTAAGATTTATTGATGTTCTTACAGATACTGCAGATGAAAAATCCATCCCTTTAGTAATTGAGACAGTCAAAAGATATCAAAATATCGCTGATCTTTTTGTAACCTGTGGCTGGATTTCCATGTGGGCCCGAAAGATATTAAAGGGAAAAGAAATCCCACAGCTTTTTTGTCCGGTGCTAAAGTCTGTGGCCCTAAAGATGTTAACCTCTGTTGATTGTAAGCCAGGGACAAATCTTAGTGGTGTCTATCTTATGTATCCACCTGAAAAACTTCTAAGAATCTCTAGGCTTATTCTTCCAAAGGCAAAGGTTTACGCCTATGTCTATGATTCTAGGATTCCTGCCGATTCCATTTTTAAACTTGCATTTCAAGGTCTTATACCACAAAAAATGCATGGTTTTAAAGTGATTTTTCTGGATCTTTCAAAGGGTGTAGAAGAGGTCCTTAAAGAGATGAAGGCAAAAAAGGTGGATGTATATGGTGGAATAGTTGGTGCGTTTAAAACAAGAAGGGAACTGAATTTTGCAAATATCCCAATGATTACTGCTCTTACACTTGATGTAGAAAGAAAAGACATACCTTTATATGTAAAGGGTAGTAATATCTTGGCCGGACTTTTTGATCCCTTTAGCTATTGTGGTCATGAAGCAGGAAAGATGGCAGCCGATATCTTTGAAGGAAAAAAGACCATATATGAAATGAGGCCAAGGCCTGCAAGACAGGTGGCCTTTATAAACATGAAATGCGCCAAAAGACTTGATATTTACATTCCTTTTAGGGCATTGGAGGCAGTAGATCTTGTGGTCAGATAGAAAAGATGACTTCAAAAGGGCTGGAAAATGTCTTTTTTGGCTTCGACCACGCTCTTTAGGTGAATATTTTCCAACAATTATAGCTTCACTGATTTTAATCCTAAGCCTTCCTATTTTTATATCTGGTATCCTACTTATGGAGGGCATCATTAAGGATTATGGCCAAAGCCTTCTGAAAAACCATCTCAATGATCTGGTAAAAGATGTAGATAGACGGTACAAAACCTTAAAAAGGGTAGGGCTCGAAGACAGTATTAAGCACCTTGAGGAGATAAAAAGGATTTCTTTAGAGGAGTTTTCTAAATACCGTTTTGGCAAAAGTGGCAGGGTGTTTGTGGTAAAAAGGGATGGAGAACTTCTTCTTGCAAATAGTTATATCAATAAAGGAAGGACAGACCTTAGTGATTTTTTGGATGTCTTAAAGGAGACACAAAAGACAAAGGATCTTTTGGAATTTCAGATAGATGGCACCTCCCTTATTGCAACTTTTATTTATTATCCAAGATGGAAGAGCTTTATTGGGATAAGCATAAAGAAATCGGAGCTCTTTGCTGCAAAAAATAAATTTATATTTATTAATGGAATAACAGTCCTTGTAACTATTCTTATCAGTCTTCTTTTTTTTAAAAATCTCCAAAACACAGTCATTTTCCCAATACTGAGGCTTTCAAGGTTTGCTGATTGTGTGACAAAAGGTCAATATGAAGTCAATCTACCTGGTGAATTCAAATTTGAACTTGAGCTTTTGAGAAACAGTTTCTTGAGGATGCTCAGCTCCCTAAGGGAAAAGATTGAAGAGTCAAATAGGCAGCTTAAGATCATTAGTGATCGTGAAGCTAAACTTAAGACAGCCTTACAAGCCCTCAAAAATGAAAAGGAAAGACTCTCAATTACACTTAAGAGTATTGGGGATGGGGTTATTACCACAGACACCAACGGAAAGATTGAGCTTATGAATGAAGTGGCAGAAAGACTCACTGGTTGGAAGTGGCAAGATGCCTATGGAAGGCATTTAAGTGAGGTATTTAGGATATTTGATGAAAAGACAGGTAATTCTTTTCCTGATCCAGTTGCCAAGGTGATTAATAAGGGTAAGGTGGTTGAGCTATCAAATAATTCCGTGTTGATTTCAAAAGATGGGACAAAAAGATTAATTGTAGATAGTGGTGCTCCCATTCGAGATGTAAATGGCAATATCCTTGGAGTTGTTCTTGTTTTTCGAGATGTTACTCAAAGAAGAAAGATGGAAAAAGAGCTTTTAAATATGGAGAAGCTAAGGGCAGTTGGAATACTGGCTGGCGGAATAGCACATGATTTTAATAATATCCTTACGGCAATTCTTGGAAGCATAAATCTTGTATCTTTATCTAAAAATCTTTCAAACAGGGATCGAGATATATTGAAACAGGCTGAATCTGCGTGTATGAGGGCAACGTCTCTTACAAAACAGCTTTTGACCTTTGCAAAGGGCGGTGCGCCCATAAAAGAGACCCAACGTCTAGAGGATATAGTTATTGATTCTGCTAAATTTATTCTAAGAGGAAGTGGTATAAAGCTTGATATTGATATTTCAAAGGACCTTTGGTGGGTAGATGTGGACAAGGGTCAGTTTAGCCAAGTTATTCAAAACATAATATTAAATGCCAAAGAGGCCATGAAAGATAAGGGAACTATAAGGATTTCAATGAAAAATTTAGGTTCATATAGACCTACTGGCCATAAAAAGGAGAGGGATTGGGTCCTAGTTACCATAAAGGATAGTGGGCCAGGTATTCCAGAAGATATCATTTCCAATATTTTTGAGCCCTATTTTACCACAAAGGAGACTGGAAGCGGCCTCGGCCTTGCCATTTGCCATTCTATTGTGACCAAACACGATGGTGTTATTGAGGTGTGTAGCAGGGAAGGCGAGGGTACAACTTTTAGGATCCTCCTTCCAAGATCTATGGCAAAAGAGGGCTATAAACAGGTTGAGGAACAGGAGAAAGAGCCTCTCAAAGTTTCAGGTTCTCCAAAGAGGATACTTCTTGTAGATGATGAAGACATAGTAAGAGAGATGGCCAAGGAGATGTTAAAGGGTCTTGGATATGATGTAGTAGATGCCGATAGTGCAACCAGCGCTCTTAAGATTTTTAAGGATGCTATAAAAGAAAATCATCCCTTTGATTGTGTAATAACAGACCTTACGATGCCTGGAGAAATGGGGGGTAAGGAATTGATGGAAGCCCTTAAAGAACTTGATAAGAAGGTAAGAATTATTTTATCCAGTGGATATGGCGACACCTCTTTTTTGGCAGATTACGAAAAGTATGGATTTTCTGCCATTCTCACCAAACCTTATCGGCTAACAGAACTAGATAACACCATTAGAAGAGTGATAGCATAATCTTTTTTATCAACATCTCATAAACAAAAAAGGGAGCTTATGCTCCCTATTGTTTTTAAGATTGGCGTCCCCGAGGGGATTTGAACCCCTGTTGCCGGCGTGAAAGGCCGGTGTCCTGGACCGGGCTAGACGACGGGGACGTGGTGGGCCGTGCTGGACTCGAACCAGCGACTCTCTGCTTAAAAGGCAGATACTCTACCAACTGAGTTAACGGCCCTTTAAACCTTGGGCCCTACCTGTTCATCTGAATGCTCAGGTCTCAACAGGTGGCGATAAATATCATAGTTATTTTTTAATGTCAAGCACCAAGGTCTAAATAATTGTAAGATTTTGTTCCGGGCCGGTCAAGCGAATGGCACCATTTTTTTCTATCAAAAAGGTATCTTCTAAACCTATGACACCAAGATCTGGAAGAATGATCTTTGGCTCAATAGCAAGTACCATTCTTTCTTCAAGTTCCATTTTATTCCCCCTTGATAGAAAGGGATATTCATCGAGTTCTATACCAAGGCCATGTCCAACAAAAGGGACCCGTTCTGTGCCCATTCCCATAAAGTTTTCATTGAGCCCTCTTTTTTCCATAAATTCAATGGAAAATTCATAAAGATCTCCACAGACTACACCAGGCTTTAGCATTCCATGTAATTTATCTATTAGTTCCTTAATGTAGAGAAAACACTCGTTTACTTTTTGGGAAGGTCTTCCTAAGACAAAGGGTCTTGTGACGTCACAACAATAGCCCTTGGCCCAGCCTCCAATATCGATGCTTACAACCTCCCCTTTTTTGATTCTTTTAAAGGATGCACCCATTCCAAAGGCGGGATGGGGACCTTTTCCACCAACTGGGGTGGACGTCCATGATGGAATGGCTCCACTTGAACCTGAAACAATCTGCCCCATTCCAATCTCCTGGTTCCACATCCTCATTCTTAAAATACCAGGGTGTCCGAGGCGCCTCATTTGGGCCTCAACTAGGCTTGAAAGTTCTAGTTCACTCATCCCTGCCTTCAGGAACTCCGGTACCTTTTTAAGGGACTCCTCAGCCATTTTGGAGGCTGCTTTTATGCAATGAATCTCGCCTTCATCCTTGTTTTTTCTTAGAAACCTTATAAGCCTTGAGATGTCTTTAGTCTTTGCTTTGGGCCAAAACGATTGATATTTAAGGTATAATCCTGTTGGTAAGACATCTAATTCAAGGCCAAGGGTATCAATATTAGAGAATCCAAGCCCATTAATTATTTTTTCAAGCTGGCTTAGACCCTTTAAGGCCGAGATATTTTTTAGAGGTGACTCTTCCTTTGCCCTTTTAAGGCTTCTATAAACGTATAGATGAGCTTCTCCAGCCTTGGGTATGAAAAGATGCGCATCCTGAACGGTCCCTGTAAAATAGAAAAGGTCCGCATTCTGTCTTATGAGAGCTAGGTCTATCCCATTTTCTTCCAAAATAGCTTGGAATTTTTTTATCCTCTTCGAATAAGGCATTTTAAATATCCTTGGCACAGCGAAATCCTACTTCTTCAAAACCTTCCCAAGGCTGTCTTTTGATGATGCTGGGTATATAGTTTTGAGGCTCTTTATCTCTATCGAATCCTCCGGCAATTGCAAAGGAAATAAATGGCCTTTTTAGATTTTTGACTTCATTTAATGGTTCAGAAAATTCCACTATCCATGAGCCAAGATTGATATTCATGCCCCTAATTCCAAAAGTATTTGGTTTCAAAAGCATAACTGGAGTAGGAAGCTTTAAGGGTGCAAAAAATTCCTTGGGAAATTCTGTTTGTCCTTGGCTTGCCACATAAAACCATTCTGTCTTTGTGGGAAGGCGTCTTCCATAAAACCTTGCATATTCAAGGGCCCCATACCCTGTAACTCGAATTACCGGACAAGCTGCATGACCCGGCATCTTCATCTTAAAGACACCATCTTCATAGGAAATTGGGTCATAGCCCTCAATAACTTCTCCAAGGTAAATAAGTATTTCATTGTCCTCCTTTACAGCACCATTTTCCACTCGTACCCTTTTTGAGATTTTATTTAAAAAATTAACAAATTGCTGGTTGGTGATTGGATTTTCATCCATATAAAAGGGTGCAATTCTAATTTCCTTTTGGGGAAATCCCTTTTGAATAAGTAACTTGCCTCCGGGAATAAGTCTTAGAGTGCTACCATCGGGAGCAGTTATTTTGTTTGGCATATCAATTGGATAAAAGAATTTTTGAGCTATTTTTACCTCTTTTGGTGATGAATTTTCCCAAAAGTGCTCCCTGACATAATGAAATGACCAAAAGACAAAGGCCAAAAAAAGAAGGATGCCGAGTGTTAAAGAAAGTGCCAAGGCCCTTTTGGAAAGTCTTATCTCTCCCTTTGTCCTTTGGCCTGAACCCTTTGCCAATATATTTTTATTGGATAAAATGACGTTTTTTATCTCTTCTTTGAGCTCATCAACTGATTGAAATCTCTTTTCGGGTTCCTTATGGGTGGCCTTTCTAATAATATCATCAAGATCTTTGAAAAGCCCAGATATCTCATCCCTTTTAAGCCCTACTTGTGTAAATGGAACTGCCTTGTCGGTGATTTTGCCAGTGATTGCCTCATAGAG
>WFZZ01000200.1 GCA_015489315.1 Deltaproteobacteria bacterium
AAAATGGCCAATAAACTAAATTTGGAAGTGGTCACACCAACTAAGCTAGTAGTAAGTGAGCAGGTGGATTTATGTACAGTGCCAGGCACAGAAGGTGTGTTTGGTGTTATGGCAAATCACGCGCCTATTTTAGCCACCATAGCCATTGGTGAAATGCATTATGAAAATGATGGGAAGCAGGAAAAAATGGCGGTTAGTGGTGGTTTTGTTGAAGTATCCAATAATAGGATGACAGTTCTTGCTGAAGCTGCAGAGAGGATGGAAGAGATAGATGTTGACCGGGCTCTTAAAGCTAAGGAAAGGGCAGAAAGGAGATTGCAGGAAGCCGCAAGTGGTCGGGAAGATATTGATATTGCTCGTGCTAAGGCCGCACTAGCCAGGGCACTCACCAGGCTAAAGGTAGCTGGCAAAATGTAATTCACCAGTAATTTTTGGGGAGGAGGAGAAAAGGCAAGCCTAGAGCTTGCCTTTTCTTTTTATATATGGCACTGGGAACAATAATTTTGGCTGCAGGCAAAGGGACCAGGATGAAATCAGAAATCCCTAAGGTCCTTCATAATTTGCTGGGAAAGCCAATCATAGAATATGTACTCGAAAGTCTTAAAGTTCTGCCGGTAGAAAAGACCTGTGTAGTAATTGGCCATGGAGCCCCGCTTCTTAAAGAATTTTTAAAGAGTTGGAGCGTTGAAATTGTTCATCAGGAAGAACAGCTTGGGACAGGTCATGCGGTCCTTTGCTGCAAGAACAATTTTCAGGATTTCGCAGGTGACATTTTAATCACGTGTGGTGATACACCTCTTTTTAGAAAAGAAGTGTTAAAAGCCTTTTATAAAAATCACTGTGACAGCGGTTCAGTTATATCCATTCTATCTTGCAAAATGGATGACCCTAAAGGATACGGAAGAATTAAAAGAAATGAGGCTGGTGACTTTTATTCAATTGTTGAAGAAAAAGACGCTGATCCAGAGGAACGGAAGATTTGTGAGGTAAATACAGGTTCTTATATTGTAAAGACCAAGGAGCTCTTCGAGCTTTTAGGGTCAGTTAAATCTGATAATGCACAGGGAGAATATTATTTGACTGACATTGTCTCCATCGGTAAGGAAAAGGGTTTAAAGGTTTATGCATTTCCAATTGCAACACAAGAGGACTCTTTCGGGGTTAATTCACGAGCACAGCTAGCTCAGGCTGAAAAGATCCTGCTTTCTAGGATTAGGGAATCATTGATGAATGAAGGTGTTACTTTTTCAATGCCTGAGACCACTTACATAGAGCCGACAGTAATCATTGGAAGAGATTCCTTTATTGGGCCGCATTCCATTTTAAAGGGCCGAACACAGATTGAAAAAGGGGCATTTCTGGAAGGATTTTGTTATATTGAAGATTCAAGGGTTTACTCAGGTGAAGTAATAAAGGCATTTTCTAAACTAATTGGAAAAAAAGCCAACTCAGTAGAAAGGAGTTATTAATTAATGGAAGGTTTAGAGGTTATTTCCCTTTTAGAGGAAAAAATTGATAGCCTTTTGGCATATATAAAAGACCTAGAAGAGGAAAAAAGGGCCCTTAATGAAAGGCTCAACCAAAGGGACAATGAGATTAGTGGTCTTAACCATGAACTTGAAAGACTTAAAAAAGAGAGGACTGAAATTGGCCAAAGAGTGGAAAATATTCTAGCTAGGATATCTTCCTTGGGAAACGCTCTAGAGTCAGGAGGTGAAGCAACTCCTACAGAGGGCTAGGATCAAGGTGCCCAAAGAGGTTTTGAATTTATAGATGCAGGTTAAACAGAGTGGCACAAAAGGTAAAACTTAAGCTTTTTGGAAATATTTATGAACTCAAAGGAGATGACCAAGAGGTTGATCTTCAAAAGGTTGCCTTCTACATAGAAGAAAAGGCCGAAGAAGTTGAGAGGGCTCAACCCAAGCTTCCGCCCTCAAAGCTAATGGTATTGGTGGTAATGAGTTTAGGCCATGAGCTTTTTTCCTGCAAAAAGAGGCTTGAAGTCCTTGAAACTAAACTTAACATTAAGATAAAAGAAATTAGTGAAAAAATAGATTCACGCGTGCTGGAAAAAAAAGATTAGTATGTTATAATTTTCAACAAAGCTTCCCTGCTGTGTGCGTGGTAGGCTGAATGTTTGTTGAGCCAACACCCCGTACAAGGGAGTCATCCCTCCGTGGAGGAATGGAAAAGGAGAACAGCCTTTTCCGTCTGAAGCGGATATGACACCCACCTGAGTTCGCTCAGGTTCAATAGACTCAGCGCCACGGCATGGCGGGGCTTTTGATATATAAAAGCTATAACCCCGTCTGGGTTTACATAAACGGATTTGGTGAAGAAGTAAGAGTTCCTAATTCTGCTCAAGCAGATTTGTATATACGATAATTTTAGAATTAAGAGGAATAGGTTTAAGAATTTTTGTCTATTCAATTTATTTAATTCCTATTTTTTAATAAGTTTAAAGTTCTTTCCTGAATAATTCTCCACCAATTCCGTTTAAATATATTTGGTAGATGGGGTGTGGCATAATATTCCAATAATGGAGGCCACACATGTTAGATTTTACAACAGTTGTTTTATTTATAGTCATTGCCTTGATAGGTGGAGCCATAGGCTTTTCCATCGCCAAGGTTATTCTCACCAAAGAGCATACATCAGAGAAGGACGAAGCTGAAAGACTTCTCAGGGATTCCAAAAAAGAGGCAGAGCGAATCATTAAGGAAGCTCAGGTCCAAGCAAAGGAAGAGGCCCTGAGAATAAAAAAAGAGGCAGAAAAAGAGGCATCAGAAAGGCAGGGTGAGCTTAGAAGTCAGGAACGCAGGCTTCTTCAAAGGGAACAACAGATAGAGAAAAAAAAGGAGCTTGTGGATTCCAAGGAGATAGAGCTTCTGGAAAAAGAAAAAAAGATTAATGACCTTAAGCAAAAATTAGAAGAGCGAGAGAAAGAGATAGATTCAATCATTTCAGCTCAGAGGGAAAAGCTGGAACAGATTTCAGGAATGTCTCAGGAAGAGGCAAAACAGGAACTTCTAGAAAGTTTTGAAATAGAGATTAGACAGGATGCCGGTAAACTACTTAGAAAAATTGAGGCAGAGACTAAGGCAATCGCAGATAAAAAGGCCAGAGAGATCATTGCCTTGGCAGTGGCCCGTTACGCAGGTGAATATGTGGCCGAGCGGACAGTATCGGTAGTTCCACTTCCAAATGAAGAAATGAAGGGCAGGATTATAGGTAGAGAAGGAAGAAATATAAAGGCTATTGAGGCTGCAACAGGAATAGACATTATTATAGATGATACCCCAGAGGCAGTTCTAATTTCTGGCTTTAACCCTGTAAGACGCGAAATTGCCAGAGTGGCCCTTGAAAGGCTTGTGTTAGATGGTCGTATCCATCCGGCAAGGATAGAAGAGGTTGTTAAAAAGGTGGAAAAGGAGATAGATGCAGCAATAAGGGAGGCAGGGGAGCAGGCCACATTTGATGTGGGCGTTTACGGAATTCATCCGGAACTTGTAAAGCTTCTTGGAAAACTTAAGTTCAGGACTAGTTATACACAAAATGTATTACAACATTCAATTGAAGTTGCCTTTTTGTGTGGAATTATGGCTGCTGAGTTAGGAATAGACGTAAAAAAGGCAAAGCGGGCAGGGCTATTGCACGACATTGGTAAGGCAGTTGATCATGAAGTAGAAGGTTCACACGCAATTATTGGTGCTGATCTTGCCAAAAAATATGGTGAATCAAAGGATGTGGTCCATGCCATTGCTGCCCATCACGAAGATGTAAAACCTGAAAGTGTACTTGCTGTCTTGGTTCAGGCCGCTGATGCCCTTTCCGGGGCAAGGCCTGGGGCCAGAAGAGAGATGCTTGAAAGCTATGTGAAAAGGCTTGAAGACCTCGAAAGGATAGCTACCTCTTTTAAAGGAGTAGAAAAGTCCTTTGCAATCCAGGCAGGAAGAGAGATAAGGATTGTGGTAAATAGTGAGTCCATCTCCGATGCTGAAGCAGCAATGCTTTGCAGGGACGTTACCAAAAAGATTGAGAAAGAACTCAATTATCCTGGTCAGATCAAGGTCACTGTGATAAGAGAGACCAGGGCAGTTGATTACGCAAAGTAATTTTCAGGCAGGAAATAACATGGAAAAGGACATAGATCGTTCAATTGAACTTATTCAAAGGGGTGCAGAAGAGATTATTGACCTGGATGAGTTAAAAAAGAAGCTTGAACGCGCCATTGCCACCAATACACCATTAAGGGTGAAGGCTGGATTTGACCCCACGGCCCCTGATCTTCACCTTGGGCATACTGTGCTCATCCAAAAGATGAGGCATTTTCAGGAATTGGGACACCAGGTCATCTTTTTAATCGGTGATTTTACTGGTCTTATTGGAGATCCTACCGGAAAATCAGAGACAAGGCCGCCTTTGACCCCAGAACAAGTCCAAGAAAATGCTGCCACGTATAAGGAACAGATTTTTAAGATATTAGATCCAGAAAAGACAGAAATTGCCTTTAACAGTTCCTGGATGAATGATATGCGCTCAATCGATATGATAAGGCTTTGTGCAAAATATACAGTGGCAAGGATGCTTGAGCGCGATGACTTCAAAAAGAGGTTTCAAAGCCAAAGGCCTATAGCAATTCATGAGTTCATCTATCCACTAATTCAGGGCTATGATTCGGTAGCATTAAAAGCAGATATAGAGCTTGGTGGAACTGACCAAAAATTTAATCTCCTTGTTGGAAGGCATATTCAAAAGGAATACGGTCAGGAGCCACAAGTAGTGGTGACCATGCCACTTTTAGAGGGGTTAGACGGGATCAACAAGATGAGCAAGTCCCTTGGTAATTATGTTGGAATTACCGAGGACCCAAAAAGCATGTT
>WFZZ01000201.1 GCA_015489315.1 Deltaproteobacteria bacterium
TAAGACAATCCAGATTATTTCGAACACTAAAGGCACCCAGAAAGACAGGGCATCCAGAGCGTCCGTCTATACCCCTTTTACATGCAAAGCTTTTACATCCTTTACACTTTTCCAAATCAGGACGGAATTCTAGCATTGAAATGGTTGAACCTACTCCAATAAGCCTTCCCATTGGGCAAAGATATCTGCACCATGTCTGTTTTGGGAAAAAGATTGCGGTGATTGTCGCACCAGCCAGAATGGAAAGGATTAAAAGGGCTGTTCCCCTTGGAGATTCCTTAATGCCTGTTGACTCTTCAATCCATATAATTAGGCAAAGAAGGATTACAGAAAGATAAGGCCCATTTTTTTGCAAAAATCTGGGAACGGGAAGATCGAGATTCAAACCCAAAGACTGGACAAGGCGCCCAATTCCTGGAAAGGGGCAGAAGCCGCACCACATCCTTCCCACAAAAAACCAGCTTAACACAATGGTCGGCCACCATAGTCCCCATGAAAGGTAAAGAATACAGTTTCTTTTTGGGTCCTGAGGGCCAAAAAGACCGGCAAGGATTATAAAGGTAAAGACCAGGTCGCCAATGGTTCTTACAAAGGCATGAAGCTTTCTTCTTTTAAAGAAGTTTTTAAGGCCGGGGAATTCCTGAAAAAGATCTATTGTATCATAACGGTCCCTGTCAAAGACTATTCGTAGGAATTTCTTAAATGACAAGACAGATTCCTATCTTCGCGTAGCCTCTTTAAGTTTACCCACAAAACGTCCCACTTCCTTTATCGCCTCGTCCTCTCCCTTCTTTTCATAGACCTCTGAAAGCATCTTAACAATGGCGCTTCCGACAATTATTCCGTCAGCCACTTCCCTCAATCCCTCTACCTGTTCTGGCCTTGAAATACCAAAACCGACAGCTACAGGCTTTTTAGTGAAAAAATGAACTCTTTCAAGACCCTTTGAAAGTTCCCGGGGAAGCTCAGCCCTTGCCCCTGTTATTCCAAGGACAGACACATAGTAAATAAAACCAGTAGATGCCTTGACTATCCTTTTTATCCTTTCACTGGGGGTATTGGGGGCAACAAGAAATATATTTGATAGATCAAAAGACCTTGCAACCTTCATCCATTCTGAGGCCTCTTCAAGAGGAAGATCAGGAATAATTGTCCCGTCGATTCCTGCCTCATTTGCACGTCTTGCAAAATCCTTAAGGCCAAATTTTAGTATAGGGTTATAATAGCCCATTAAAACAAGCGGGCAATCCGTCTTTTCTCTTATTTTATGAACTAATTCAAAATAAGCTCCTGTATTCATCCCGCCTTTAAGGGCCCTGAAACTTGCGGCCTGAATGGTGGGACCGTCTGCAAGGGGGTCAGAAAAGGGAAGACCAAGTTCAATTATGTCTGCCCCGTTTCGGGCCATCTCAACAACAAGCCTTTCAGTAATTTCCTTTTTTGGATCCCCTGCTGTAACAAAGGGGATAAGGGCTGCCTCTCCCTTTTTTCTAAGCCTTTTAAATCTCTTTTCTATCCTGTTCATTACTCCTTATCCCCCTTAAAAATATCTCTAACAGTGGCCACATCCTTATCTCCCCTTCCTGAAAGATTGACCAGGATGGTACTCCCTTCCTTAAGCTCAGGGACAAGTCTTTTCAAAAAGGCGATGGCATGGGCACTTTCAAGGGCAGGGATTATCCCTTCTGTTTCTGAAAGAAGCCTGAATCCTTTAAGGGCCTCTTCATCATCAATGGTATAATATTCTGCCCTTCCTGAATCCTTGTACATACTGTGCTCAGGGCCAACTCCAGGATAATCAAGACCAGGCGCAACAGAATGTGCCCCCTTTATCTGGCCCCATCTATCCTGCAAAAGATAGCTCATGGTGCCGTGAAGAACCCCAGGCTCTCCACAGGTAAGCGTGGAAGAATGATAATCTGTATCAATCCCTTTTCCTGCTGCCTCAACGCCAATGAGCCTTACGTCTTTGTCCTTTGAAAATGGATAAAAAATGCCCATTGCATTGCTTCCTCCGCCAACACATGCAACCACAACATCTGGGCGGGAAATGCCCTTTTTTCTAAGCTGTGCCCGGGCCTCTTTTCCTATTACACTCTGAAAGTCCCTTACCATCATGGGGTATGGATGAGGCCCCACCACAGAGCCAATGATGTAATGGGTGGTCTCAACATTTGTCACCCAGTCCCTTATGGCCTCATTTATTGCATCCTTTAGGGTCTTTGTACCTGAATCAACAGGAACCACCTTTGCGCCTGTAAGCTCCATGCGAAAGACATTCATGGCCTGGCGCAACGTATCCTTTCTGCCCATATAAACTATGCATTCAAGGCCCATCAAGGCTGCTGCCGTTGCAGTGGCAACTCCATGCTGGCCCGCCCCTGTCTCTGCTATGATCCTTTTTTTGCCCATCCTTTTGGCAAGAAGGATCTGGCCAATGGTATTATTTATCTTATGGGCACCTGTATGGGTAAGGTCCTCCCTTTTAAGAAAGATTCTGCACCTTCCCCCAAGGGCCTCACCAAGCCTTTTTGCCTCATAAAGTGCGGTAGGCCGCCCAACATAGTCCTTTAAAATCTTCTCAAACTCCCTTTTAAACTCCCTGTCTCTTTTAAATTCCTTGTAGGCACTTTCAAGCTCCAAAAGGGCTGGCATCAGGGTTTCAGGCACAAATCTGCCGCCAAAAATTCCAAAATGCCCCCTTTTGTCCGGATTTGTCATAAAATTTTCCTTTAACACTGCCTTCTCCATTTTTGTAATTAAAATTGGCCATTAAATGCCTTTTAGGGCCATGAAAAATTCCTCCAAAAGCCTTTGATCCTTTACCCCAGGGGCCTTTTCAACCCCAGAGCTTACATCAACTCCGTATGGTTTAACCTTTTTTATGGCATCCTTTATATTTTCTGGATTAAGCCCCCCTGCAAGGATAACAGGCACTTCAAAACCCTTTACTATATCCCTTGCTATTTCCCAGTTAAAGGTCTTACCTGTACCTCCCTTTGCATCCTTTGACCAGGTATCAAGCAATATCCCCCTTACCGAACCCTTATAAGCATGGATCTCTTCATCTCTGGCCTTATCCCTTATCCTTATTGCCTTTAAGGACCTTGGCATAAGACTTTTACAAAACTCTGGCGACTCCTCACCATGAAGCTGAAAAAGGTCTAGTCCGCAAATCTTCCCTATTTCCTTAATATTTTCAGGCTGTTCATCTACAAATACTCCAACAGTCTTTACCATTGGAGGGAGATTAGAAATTATCTTTCTTGCCCTTTCTGGCTCGATAAATCTTGGGCTTTTTTTGTAAAAGATGAACCCAAGGGCATCTGCTCCAAGGATTGCTGCTGCCATTGCATCTGAAAGGCTTGTTATGCCGCAGACCTTTACCTTTACCTTCACCTAATTATAAACTCCCTAAGCTTTGATACCCTGTCCCTTTCCCGAACAAGGCTTTCGCCAATGAGGGCCGCCTGAATATGATTCTCCTTCAATCTCTTGATGTCATCCCTTGTCTTTATTCCGCTTTCGCTAACAACAGGTATTTCAGGAGGAATCATACTTCTTACCCTAAAGGTTGTCTCAAGGCTTACTGTAAAATCCTTAAGATTCCTGTTATTTATTCCAATAAGATCTGCCCCTGATAAAATTGCCCTTTCTGCCTCTTTCTCATCATGGACCTCCAAAAGGCAATCCATGGAACGCTCCTTTGCATGGGCCAAAAGCTCCTTTAAAAGTATATCATCAAGGATTGCACAAATGAGAAGTATTGCATCTGCCCCGAAAATATCTGCCTCTTCAACCTGGATGTGATCAATAATAAAGTCTTTTCTTAAAAGGGGGAGTGAAACAGCATTCCTAATGACTGGGATAAATTCTATATCCCCCTTAAAAAATTCCCTATCTGTAAGGACAGAGATAGCGCTTGCACCACCTTTTTCATAGTCCTTTGAAATCCTTACCGGCTCAAAATCCTTGCAAATTAGGCCCTTTGAAGGAGAAGCCCTCTTTACCTCGGCTATTATGGAAACACTGCCTTCCTCCAAAAGGGCATCCCTAAATCCCCTTTTTGGCCCTGGCTCTAATTCTTGAGCTTTCAACCCTCTTGCCTTTAAAGAGGCCACTTCATTCCTTTTATGTTCTACTATCCTATCTAGGATATGCATCTATTTGAAAATTCCCTTAGCTCATCAAACTTTTTTAAGGCCCTTTTTTCATCAATACTCCTTCTTGAAAGTTCAAGGGCCTCATTAAAGTCCTTTGCCCTTCCGGAAACAAGGATTGCAGCGGAAGAATTTAAAAGGACCGCATCTCTTTTGGGGCCTAAATCCTTCCCCTCCAATATATCAAGGGTAATTCTGGCATTTTCTTCTGGACCCTTACCCTTTATCTCTTCAGGTTGACAAAGAGTAAATCCATATTTTCTCGGATCAAACTCAAACTCCCTTATTTTCCCATCTATAACCTCAGCCACAAGACTCCTTTCACATGGGCTTATCTCGTCCATTCCGTCAAGACCGTGGACCACCCAGGCCCTTTTTATGCCAAGAATGGAAAGAACTCTAGCCAGAACACCTACAAGATCTTTGGAAAATACACCAAGGACCTGACAATTTGCCCCTGCCGGATTTGTCAAGGGTCCAAGGCAGTTAAATATGGTCCTTATGCCAAGCTCCCTTCTTGGCCCAATTACATTTTTCATGGCAGGATGAAGATTAGGTGCAAACAAAAAACCTATGCCCACTTCCTCAATGGCTCTTTTCACATCTTCCTTTGATAGGGAAATATTTATTCCAAGGGCCTCCAAAAGGTCAGCACTTCCAGAGCGGCTTGACACTGACCTGTTACCGTGCTTTGCCACCTTTATCCCAGCCCCTGCCACCACAAAGGCAGAGGTTGTAGATATGTTAAAGGTATTTGTCCTGTCCCCTCCTGTTCCGCAGGTATCAACAAGGGGCTCTCCTTCTGAAAGCTTCGGCTTGATCCTTATGGCCTTCTCCCTCATGACCCTTGCGGCCTGGCCTATCTCCTGGGGAGTCTCTCCCTTCATCCTCAATCCTACCAAAAGGGCGCCTATCTGGGCCTGGGTGGCCTTACCCTCCATAATGGCATCCATGACATCTGCCATCATGGAAGGAGAAAGATCCTGCCCCTTAACAAGCTGCCCTATTGCCTCTTTTAAGATATCCACCTTTTTTATGCCTCCAAAAAATTCCTAAGTAGCCTCTTTCCCTCTGGAGTAAGGATAGATTCAGGGTGAAACTGAACCCCTTCAACAAAAAAATCCTTGTGCCTAATACCCATTAGCTCATCCTTTTCAGACCAGGCAGTTGCATAAAGGCAGTCAGGGAGGCTTTTTTCATCCACTATTAGGCTGTGATATCTCATGGCCTCAAAGGGATTTGAAAGCCCTTTAAAGACCCCTTTTCCGTCGTGTCTTATCATGGATGTCTTTCCATGCATGAGCCTTTTGGCACGAACAACCTTGGCCCCAAAGGCATAGCCAATGGATTGATGCCCAAGGCAAACTCCAAGAATTGGTATCTTTCCGGAAAATGCCCTTATTGCCTCAACGCTTATTCCAGCCTCCTTAGGGGTACATGGCCCTGGAGAGATGAGAAGGTGGCTGGGAGAAAGCCTTTTTATCTCCTCTATTGTAACCTCATCATTTCTAAAGACCTTAAGCTCTGCCCCAAGCTCACCAAGGACCTGGACCAGATTGTATGTAAATGAATCGTAGTTATCGATTAGGACTATCATCTTTTTTCCCTGTTTCTTAAGTCTGCCTTTGGACCTCTTCAATTGCCCTCATAAGGGCCTTGCCCTTATTTATCGTCTCCTGCCACTCGTTTTCCGGAACAGAATCTGCGACAATGCCTGCCCCTGCCTGAAGATAGAGCCTGTCTTCCTTTTGACAAAGGGTCCTTATGGCAATGGCAAGGTCCATGCTCCCATTAAAACCAAGGTATCCAACAGCCCCTGCATAGGGCCCCCTTCGGGCATGTTCAAGCTCTTCTATTATCTCCATGGCCCTTATCTTTGGGGCACCTGAAACGGTCCCTGCAGGAAAGCAGGCCTTAAATACGTCAAACATATCAAGGCCCTTTCTAAGCCTTCCTGTGACACTGCTTACAATATGCATGACATGGGAATACCTTTCTATCACCATGAATTCGTCCACCTTTACTGATCCCATCTCTGCCACCCGTCCAACATCATTTCTACCAAGGTCCACCAGCATGACATGCTCTGCCCTTTCCTTTGGATCAGAAAGAAGCTCTTTTTCAAGAGCCCTGTCTTCCGCTTCTGTTTTACCCCTTGAGCGCGTGCCTGCAATGGGCCTCACCTCTATTAAATCCCCTGTTAGACGAACAAGTATCTCAGGAGAGGAACCAATAAGGGCCTCATCACCAAGCCTTAAATAATAAAGATAGGGAGACGGATTGATGCGTCTTATGGCCCGGTAAAGCTCAAAGGTGGGGATATTTGACCTTCCTGAAAACCTCTGGGACAGGACCACTTGGATGATATCCCCTGCTCTTATG
Source organism: Deltaproteobacteria bacterium (assembly GCA_015489315.1). GTDB lineage: Bacteria > Desulfobacterota > Dissulfuribacteria > Dissulfuribacterales > QOAL01 > JAADCZ01. Next base: position 6,543 of record WFZZ01000201.1, read on the forward strand.
TACTCCTTGGCCCTTTTTACCATGGCCTTAAAACGCTCTTTTGAAACTTCAGGCTCAAGACGGGTAAAGCCGAGATTTTCAAGCTCAGGCTCAGGATAATCAATACCCCTTTTTATTCTTCTTATGATATTTTCGATAAGGCCTGTGGCCTTTTCATAGGAGGCTTCAGGGGTGATATCTTTATCCTTTCTGCAGTTTACGATTATTTTTAGGGTCTGCTTTAGATTATCAATGCAAAGGATGCATTCAGGAAACATGAAATGGGAGTCAAAAAAACCAGCCGTATCTTCCAATTCTTCTGGTAGCCTTTCAATAAATCTCACCATGTCATAGCCTAGATACCCTACAGCACCTCCTGAAAACCTGGGAAGTCCAAAAATCTCAACCATGCTGTTTCCCTTCATGAGGGATTTTAAAAAATCAATGGGATTTTCAACCTCCCTTTGCTCTTCTCCACGGGCATCTTTTATATAGACCCTTTTCCCCCTTGTCTTTATTAGCAAAAAGGGCCTTATGCCAATAAAGCTGAACCTTCCCCATCTTTCGCCTCCCTCCAGGCTTTCAAGCAAAAAGGCATAGGGTGAGCCAGCGACCTTGGAAAAAAGGGAAACAGGTGTATCGAAATCGATTGGAATCTCCCGATAGACTGGCACTATGTTGTGATTTTCAAAGAATTTTTTGAAGGTATTAAAATCCGGAGTAGTCATATATGCTCCTTAAATTTAAAAGGCCGTGTCCAGCAAGGTGTCCACGGCCTTCTTACTCTAAAGCAAATATAGATCAGAAGGGTGGACCACTAAATTTTGAAAATAGCCACCATCGATTTATTATACTTGTGTAATTACAAGAATCGGTCTTATACATGTTTATCACCTTTTTTAATTATCTTACGATAAAAAAACACCCTTTTCAACAAATGAAAATATATCAATACCCTCCAGGATATATTCAAAATCCACAAAAAACAAAATTACAAAATGCAATGTCTTTGTTTTTCCATTAGTATAGCCCCTTAAATAAAAAAGGTGACACCAATGAAGTTATTTGTTGCAGGAACTGATACCGGAGTCGGAAAGACGTTTGTCACAACAGCCATTACAGACATCCTTTTAAAAAAGGGCAAAAAGGTTGGTCTTATTAAATGGGCAAGTACCGGTGCTTCTAAAAAAAGTCTTGACATCGAATATGTCACGGGCTGCCTTAAAGATGCGTTTGGAGATGATATATTGAAAAACCTTGAAATTTCTTTTCCCTATTGTCTCTCTTTTCCTGCTTCTCCCCACCTTGCAGCAGAGCTTGAAGGAGTAAAAATAGATACTGGGAAAATTCTGTATGAGACAAGGAAACTAGAAGAAAAAAACGATTTTTTGATAATCGAAGGAGTTGGAGGGCTCATGGTTCCCATAAAAAGGAATTTGTTATTAATTGATCTATTAAAAGAGTCCGGTGCCACGGTTGTCCTTGTTGCAAGGGCGGGTCTAGGGACACTGAACCATACCCTTTTATCCATAGAGGCACTGAATGAAAGGGGCATACCACTTTGCGGGATAATACTAAACAACAATCAACCCTTGGATGAAGATGATAGAGGACTTTCTACCATCATCGAAGACAACAAGAGGACAATTTCAGAATTTTCTGGCTTAAAGGTCATTGGCCCCTTACCGTTTTGTAATTCTCCTTTGGACAACAAGGTAACTTCAACCGTAAATTCACTGTTTCAGTAAGAGGACATGGATAAAAAAATTTCACCCAAAGGCTATCTCAAGGTTGTTGGAATTGGCCCTGGAAGCAGGGAATGGATGAGTGAAAGGGCCATAGATGAAATAAAGAACGCCCAGGTTGTATGTGGCTATAAGACATACATAGAACTTTTAAATGGACTTATTTCGCCCTATCAAAAAACGGTCCAAACAGGCATGACACGGGAACTCGAACGGGTAGAGGCTGCAATAAGGCTTGCCCTTTCAGGGAAAAGGGTGGTCCTTGTATGTAGCGGGGATCCGGGCATCTATGGCTTGAGCGGACTTGTTTATGAGGTCCTTAAAAGGGATGGAATATCAAAAAATGAACTTCATGTTGAGGTTATCCCAGGTATGCCTGCACTTTCTGCATGTGCTGGAATCCTTGGAGCCCCTCTTGTCCATGACTTTTCGGTAATAAGCCTGAGCGATCTTTTAACGCCTTGGGAGCTTATAGAAAAACGAATAGAAGGAGCGGCAAAGGCAGATTTTGTAATTGTCCTTTATAACCCAAGGAGTAAAAAGAGGAAAAGACATCTTCCAAGGGCACTCGAGATTGTATCGAGTTTTCGATCAGGGGATACTCCAGTTGGAATTGTAAAAAGGGCCATGAGAGCGGGACAAAAAGAGATCGTTTCAATCTTGGAAAAAGCTTTAAAGGACAAGGAGCTTGTTGATGAAGTAGATATGCAAAGCCTTGTGATTATTGGAAACTCAAAAAGTTTCATATGGGAAGGTAAGATTATCACACCACGGGGATATGACATCTAATACAAAAACATCATTTGGACTATTTTTAGTTTTGATCATTATTTTGAGTCAATTTACTTTGTTGGAAAAGGTCTTTTCACAGGATTTTAATAAAAAACCTGCCTTTTCTCCATCGTCCTGTAAGGACAGAATAGTTGTTTCCAGTGTTTATTCCCCATATAGAAGGATACTTTTAAAGTCAGAGGTTTCAGGAAGGGTTTTAAAAATAAATGCCAAGGAAGGTGATATTCTTTCAAAAGGGACTCCCATTATGGAACTTGACTGTGCCCTTCCCTTAAAAAAGGAACTAGATATCTCAAAGGGGGTACTTTCTTCTCTTGAAAATGCAGATACTGTTCTAAACGAAAATCTCCTTTTACTAAAAAAGAAATACAATCGCTATTTAAGACTTCAGAAAAAGGGACACCTTGATGAACAAAGTGTTGAGGACCTTAAAAGAAACCTTAACGCTGCCAGTCTTTCACTTATAGAAAACAGGCAAGCCATCCTTAAAACCAGACAAAATATCATTGAACTTAAGGATAAGATTAAAAAATGCGCACCCTTTTTTGAAAAAGACCTCTATGTATCAAAAAATTTCAAGGAGCTTTATGAATCGGCAGTTCCCGGAGAAAAGCTTTCAAAGCTTCTGGATACATCCCGAGCTAAGGTAAAAATTGTCCTTCCAATGGAATGTTTTAGCATCATTAGAAAAAGGCTTAAAGAAAAGTCTTTCATTCCTTTTAAATTGATATTGTCGGATGGAAAGATATTTAATCTTAAAGGAAAAGTGGAAAAGATTAAGACCGATGTCCTTCAGGACTATTTGTATAGTTATGGCTTTGAACTGGTATTTGAACCCATAAAAGAGCTCTTGTGGGGCCAGGTGGTCACAGTTGAGATAGATATTTAGCCCAAGTTAATGAAACTTAAGGAAACTAAAAAGGGTGATTTTGCACTTGACATTATATCTTTTTTTGTAACAAGAAGACCCTTTGCCCACACGCTGACCCTGCTTTTTATCCTGACGGGCATAATTTCCTACTTTCAGTTACCCCAGGAAATCTTTCCACCAATCCCCACCAACAAAATAGAAATTACAGCCTTTTATCCAGGGACTTCGGCAGACACCTTTGATGACATTATTACAAGCCGCATAGAAGATGAAGTCCAAAATATAGAGGGGGTTAAAAAGGTTGAGTCCATCACAAGAGATGGCTCATGCCTCATAACCATAACCCTAGACGATTCCACCTCTGTGGAGGATACGCTTTTTAAAGTAAGAGACGCCATTGATGTGGTAAAGCCGGACTTCCCTGAAGATATGGATGACCCACAAGTCTATAGAAAGATAGAAAAGTACCCGCTTCTAACCCTTTCTATTGCTGGGGCAAATGAAACCGTTCTTCAAGACGTTGCCGACTCCATCAGGAAGGAGATTGAAAGAATCCCTGACATTTCAAAGGCAACTATAAATGGTAAAGCAAAAAGGGAGGTTCATATTTATTTTAAAAATGACGTGCTTGAAGCACTGGGAATATCACCTAATGAAGTTGAAAAGTTAATAAAGGCCTGGGTGAATAACAGCCCACTTGGGGAAATAAAAAGAGAGGGGAACCACATTTTTATTATAACTCCCGGCGGAAGGCCGGATGTTTCCTTCTGGAAGTCAATCATCCTTCACATTAACGATAAAAAGGTCTTTTTGTCACGAATAGCCTCAATAAAGGTAGAGCTTTCTGAGTTAAAAACCCTCTCCCACTTTGACGGAAAAAGAAATATATCCCTAACCATCTTTAAGACTGCCAAGGGCTCATCCATTGATTTATCCAAAAGGATTAGGGAAATGATTCCCAAGTGGGAAAAACGTTACACAGGTCTTAAATTTTCGGTATATAGCGATCTTTCCGTGTATATCAAAAACAGGCTTAATACAGTAAAGTCATCTGCAGTTGTAGGGCTCATTCTGGTCTCCATATCTTTATATCTTTTTCTAAATATTAGGGTTTCCCTGACAGTCCTTTTAGGCATCCCTACTGCTTTTCTCATATCATTTATATATCTTTACTACCAGGATAGAACTATAAACATGCTCTCCCTGTTCTCGTTTTTGATGGCCCTTGGAATGGTGGTGGATGATGCCATAGTAATTGGAGAAAATATATATAGAAAAATGGAACAGGGCCTTACCCCCTTTGAGGCTTCAACCCTGGGGACAAGGGAGGTCTTTTGGCCCGTATGTGCCGCCACCTTCACTACTGTTGCCGCATTCTTACCCCTTCTCATGGTAGGTGGTGATATTGGAAAATTTCTTGCAATAATCCCCATATTTGTAAGCACTGTTCTTCTTGCATCCCTTTTTGAGGCCCTTTTTATTCTGCCAGTCCATGCCTTTGAGCTTTATAAAACTGGGATGGGCAAAAGCCCTTTTTCTAACTGGGAACCTCTAAAAAATATTTATAAAAAAATCCTTGGAGTCCTTGTGTCTCATAAGGGAAAAACCATTCTATGTGCAGTTGGCATATTCATATTGGCCCTTTTAGCAGCAAAAAGCTTTTTATCCTTTGTCCTTCTGCCCCAGTTTGACACAGACCAAATCTATATCAGGGGAAAACTTCGCTCCAACTATGGCATAGAAGATACAGAAAAGGTAGTTTCAATAATAGAAAATAGAATAAAAGAGGCACTTTCAACAGATGACCTTGATTCCATATCTACCCATATTGGCACCTCGTTTAATGACAAGATGGAATTCGACATTGGGGAAGATCTCTTTCAGATATTTGTAAATCTGAAAAAACCTGCCCCACAAAACTGGCTTGAAAGATATGTTTATCCATTGGTCATGCTTGGAACCTATGAAACTGGCACCAGAAAACACACGGCTATGGAGCTTGCAGCCCTTTTGCAAAAAAGGCTTAATGACATAAATATCCAAAGGCTTACGGTTACAAAACCAAAGGCCGGGATAGTAAGGGCCGATATTGAAATTTCTCTTTTCAAGGAAAAAGGGAGCAAGAAAGAGATGTTAAGGTCGGTGGTTTCCGCAAGTAACATGCTTAAAAGGGCACTTACCAGACAAAAGGGTGTAAAAAATATTGCTGACAACTATGACCCCGGAAAGATAGAGCTTGAACTAAAAATTAACAAAAGAGGAAGAGAACTTGGTTTTACTGAAAGCTATCTGGCATCCAATATAATCCCCTATTATCTAAACCTAAAGACTGCAAGAATAATGAAGGACGTGAGGGATGATTACGTTGTAAGGACATACATAGAAGACAGAAGGGACATAGAGAGATTTTTAAGGCTTAAAATCAAGGTTCCGGGCACAGATGTCCTTGTTTCCCTCAAGGATATCTGTGACATCATTCCAAAACAAGGACTTTCACGGATATGGAAGGAAAACGGAATTAGGCAGATAACAGTCACTGCCTCTATTGATAAAACGGTCACAACAAGCAGGCAAGTAATGAAAAATCTGACACCTATTTTTCAAAAAATAAGCTCAAAGGGTGTAGGTATTGAAATAAAGGGTGAAAAAAAGGTGGCAGACAGGACATTAAGAGACCTCATGATGGCCGGAATTGTGGCCATTCTGGGAATCTTTTTGGTTCTTTTGCTTCAGTTTAATTCCTTTGGAGATTCATTGATTGTATTGTCATCGGTCCCATTTGCCTTTGTAGGGGTAGTTTTCGGACACATTGTCATGGGAAAGCACCTTGCTATTCCTTCTCTTCTGGGCTTTGTAGGGCTTTCTGGAGTTGCCGTAAATGATGCAATAATAATGGTTGATTTTCTAAAAAGACACAGGGCTGAAAATAAGGAGAAAAAGGCCTTTTTAGATGCTGCTTCAATCAGATTGAGACCTATAATCCTTACATCAGTTACAACAATTTTAAGCCTTGTTCCACTTATCTTTTTTGCAACAGGCCAGGCTATGATTCTTAGCCCAATGGCAGTATCCTTTGGTTATGGCCTTTTGGCCGCAACCTTTTCAAATCTTCTCCTTGTCCCAGCCCTTTATTGCTTGGTACACAAAATAGAATTTTCAAAATAAAAAAGGTCCTTCTAGATAAACAAAGGACCTTTCAATACAAAATTGTAAGTTTCAGATTCTCAAGAGATACTAGAATCATTAATTGTTAAAATAATCTTACCGCCTTCTTCCTTTTTTTGGCTTTTTGTTTTGGTCTTCATCACCCTTACCTTCTTTTTGGCCCCATCTGAACTGACGGGTATGCTTATTCCTCATGAAAAACCCAAGCTTGGAGCTGATAGTATTGTCAAGGTCAATAACAGTGTTACCCACTTCATCCCGATGCCTCCTTTTGTTGTTTATAACTATGACTCACATAACATGCCAAAAGGTTTAAAAAATTCTTAGGTATTCCAGGCACTTTTCAGGATATTTTGCGCCCTTTTTTTGAACTTCAAGGATTCAAAAGCGAAAAAATGGCCATCAGAGACAATTTTTGGCCA
>WFZZ01000202.1 GCA_015489315.1 Deltaproteobacteria bacterium
CCCACGCGGCGTCGCTGGATCAGGCTTTCGCCCATTGTCCAATATTCCTCACTGCTGCCTCCCGTAGGAGTCTGGCCCGTGTTCCAGTGCCAGTGTGGCGGATCATCCTCTCAGACCCGCTACCCATCGTTGCCTTGGTGAGCCATTACCTCACCAACTAGCTAATGGGACGCAGGCTCATCCCCAAGCAGTAGCTTGCAAGCAGAGGCCACCTTTGATCAACAGGATCCCTCCTGGTGATATTATCCGGTATTAGCCCCGCTTTCGCGAGGTTATCCCAGACTCGGGGGTAGATTACCTACGCGTTACTCACCCGTGCGCCACTTTACTCTCCCGCCCGAAGGCAGGATTTCTCGTACGACTTGCATGTGTTAGGCACGCCGCCAGCGTTCATTCTGAGCCAGGATCAAACCCTCAAGTTTAAATTGATAGAGCCGACAATCGGCAACTTGAGTTCTTTGTTTTTTAACCTGACAGACGCTATTCAGTTTTCAAAGATCGGCTTTTCAAAAAGAGCGATATTTATTTTAAGCATTTCATTTTTTTTGTCAAGGCATTTTTCAAAGCCGTCCAGAATATTTTTCCAGTCAGCCCGCTTGCCTCGACAAGGTTCGGCTTATATAGCCCACCCTTTAAATTTACGCAAGACCTTTTTTTAAAAAATCTCACAATTTCTTATAACCAATTGTTTTTAATGTACTTATTTCTCCAAGTCTCTAATTTTAGACTCATTAAGAGATCGAACATAACCACAACCCTTTCTAGGGCACACATATTGGATTTCATCACCTTTAATCTTTTCCAAAAGATACGGAGAATTACAAATTGGACACTTTTCAGAAATTGGCCTATCCCATATTGCAAAATCACACTGTGGAAAATTACTACAACCAAAGAACACCTTGCCACGCCTTGAGGATTTCTGGACTATTTCACCGTCACATCCTTCCCTTGGGCAGGAAACACCAGTTGGAATGGGCATTGTATTTTTACATTCTGGATAGGCTGAACAGGCCAAAAACTCCCCAAATTTCCCCCGCTTTTTGACCATCTTTGAACCACATTTTTCACACTTAAAATCTGTGGGTTGAGGCTCATCCTTTAGGGGTATAATGGTGCCATCTTCGTCCCTTTTAAAATTCATGGTATTTTTGCAATTTGGAAAGGCTGAACAGGCCAAAAACTCCCCTGTCCTACCATATTTAATGACCATATTGGCACCACACTTCCTACACTTTATATCTGTTGCCACACCATTTCTTTTCACTGACTCCATATTTTCCTTGGCAGAATCAAGCCTTTTTGAAAAGGTGTCATAAAATTTTCTAAGCAACTCAACCCAAGAAACTTTCCCTTCTTCTACCTTGTCCAGCCCATGCTCCATTTCAGCTGTAAAAGCAGTATCCAATATCTCTGGAAAGTGTGAGATGAGTAGATCAGTCACCAAAAATCCTAGCTCAGTTGGATAAAACCTACGATTCTCTAACTTGACATAGTTCTTGTCCTGAATAGTAGAAAGGATTGTGGCGTAGGTACTTGGCCTTCCTATGCCCTTTTCTTCAAGGGCCTTTATTAAACTTGCCTCACTGTATCTTGGAGGTGGTTGGGTAAAATGCTGCTTTGGTTCGAGCTTATGCAAAGTCAAAAGATCTCCCTCTTTCATTGGCGGAAGGAGTTTGTCTTCATCATCCAAGGAGACATTTTTCCCGTAAACCTTCATAAAGCCTTCAAACTTAAGAACACTTCCCACTGCCCTAAACAAAAACTCACCTGACCTTATATCAACAGTAGTCTGATCATAAATGGCCGGAGCCATTTGGCAGGCTACAAATCTCTGCCAAATAAGCGTATAAAGTCTTAAAAGATCTTTGTCCAAAAAACTTGAAATCTTTTCAGGAGTTCTAGATACAAGTGTTGGTCTAATGGCCTCATGGGCGTCTTGTGCCTGTTTACCCTTTTTAAATGCCCTAGCCCTCTTGGGTAGATACCTTTCGCCATAATACTCTGAAATGAATTCCCTTGCCTGCCTCACTGCCTCATCTGCAATACGAACAGAGTCGGTCCTCATGTAAGTAATAAGCCCCACAGGCCCTTCTTCTCCAAGGTCAACACCTTCATAAAGCTTCTGGGCAAGCATCATGGTCTTTTTTGCAGAAAACCCAAGTTGTCTGGCTGCTGCCTGCTGTAGCGTGCTGGTTATAAAGGGAGGGGACGGATTCTTTTTCCTTTCAACCCTTTTTACCCTTTCAACCTTAAACTCCTGGCCCTTTAATGCCTCTAGAACGTCCTTGGCCTTTTTCTCATTTTCTATTTTTATGGATCTTGATTTTCTCTTTAAAAGCTTTGCCTCAAAAGGCGGGGGTTCTCGTCCTTCCAAAGTTGCAGTAATAGACCAATACTCTTCTGGAACAAAATTTTGTATCTCTCGTTCCCTGTCACATATAAGACGAACTGCAACAGACTGGACTCTGCCTGCAGAAAGTCCCCTTCTGACCTTTTCCCAGAGAAGAGGTGAAATTTCATAGCCGACCAGTCTATCAAGAATGCGTCTTGCTTGCTGGGACTCAAACCGATTCTTGTTAAGGGTCGTAGGGGACTTTAAGGCCTCAATTATTGCCTTTCTTGTAAGTTCATTAAAAAGGACCCTGTGAAACCTTTTTCCATTTCCCTTTGCCTTTTTTAATTCCTGGGCAATATGCCAGGCTATGGCCTCTCCTTCTCTGTCTGGGTCGGGTGCTAGGTATATGTCTTTAACCTTTGACGCTGCGCTTTTTAGTTGTTTTAATATCTTTCCTTTTCCCCTGATGACCACATATTCTGGTTCAAAGTCATTCTCCTTATCAACTCCAAGGCGCTTTTGGGGAAGGTCTTTAACATGGCCTACAGAGGCCATTATCTCGTAGTCATTACCCAAATAGCGCTTAAGTGTTCTCACCTTTGTTGGAGACTCAACAATTACCAATCCCTTTTTCATATTTTTCTATCACTTAGCTATTTGTTTAAGTTTTTTATAATGCTATATCTTCCACCAGAATGGGCCATGACTACATCCATCAATTCAAGCTCAAGAAGGATTGAACTAACCAACGATGCAGAAAGACCACACCTTCTGGCAATATCATCAATATGTTGTGGCTCTGCCTCCAGCTTGTCAATAACAAGCTTCATATTTGGAGAAAAGTCCATCTCCTTTTCATGCACTTCTTCATTTTTCTTTTCGGGCAGATTATCAAGATTTAAAATATCAAGCACATCCCTGACGGACTCCACAAGATATGCTCCCTCTTTTATAAGCTTATGACATCCTTTACTGTTATAAGAATGGATACTTCCTGGAATTGCCATGACATCCTTTCCATATTCAACGGCAAGGTAGGCCGTAATCAGAGAACCACTCCTTTTACCTGCCTCTACCACAAGTACTGCCCTTGAAAGGGCTGCTATGATACGATTCCTAGCAGGAAAATTCCCTGGTTCAGGCGGTGTACCGGGCAAAAGCTCAGAAATTACAGCACCATTTTTTACAATTTCCTCAAAAAGGGAGTGATTTCTAACTGGATAGTCATAATCTACTCCACAGCCCTTTACGGCCAGGGTTTTACCTGACTTTAATGCAGCCCTGTGGGCTGAAGAATCAATTCCTAGTGCAAGACCGGAAATAACGAGAAGACCCTTTTCAGCCAGCCCAAGAGCCATCTCCTCACATACTCTAATGCCATAACTAGAAGCCTTTCTGGAACCTACTATGGCAATGGCATCCTTCTTCAAAAGGGTCTTGTCTCCGATTCCGAAGATTATTGGTGGTGGATTTGGGATATCCAAAAGAAATTGAGGATATTCTTCATCCTTTACATAGAGCCACCAAATAGACTTCTCTTCTAGATCATCTTTTAATCTGCTTAGGCCATTAACATCTGGCCCTTTTAAGATGATTGATACAATCCTTTCAGGAAGAATCTCTCCCAAGGCCTCTGGGTCCCTTAATTTCCAACATCTCTGAGGGCTGCCAAACCTTTTTAGAAGCCGTAAGAATCTAATAGGGCCAATGCCACGAATGGAATAAAGGGCTAAGGCAGCATCCCTTTCACTTTCTAAAAAGTCGTCCTTTTTCACCATTTATTCAAGATGCCTTTTGTGATAGGCTCTAAGAACAAAGTATTATGGATAAAAAGTCAACCCATTTCCCCAAAAAGATTATTGAAAGAATGAAAAGATAAAAAAAGTTATGACTCCATCAAGGCTTGAGGTAGTTGCCAGCGAATTTTTTGAATATCTCTCGTCTGAAAAAAATGCATCCGCAAATACCATCTCGTCTTACAAAAGGGATATTGAAGAGTTCATCGCCTTTTTAAAGGTCAGAAAGGTAGATGACATTTCATCCCAGGAGGTGAGAAGGTGGCTTTCGTACCTTGTAAAAAAAGGTCTTAAAAGGACCAGCATTTCAAGGAAACTTTCAAGTCTAAAAAGCCTTTTTAAGTTTCTTGTGAGGGATGGACTTTCTACAAAAAATCCGGCAGAACCTGTATCCTTCCCTGTAAAGGCACGCCCTCTTCCAAAGTGTCTTACAATGAAAGAGGCCAAAAGAATCCTTGAAAGAAACGAGTCCAATGACTTTCTTGGAACAAGAAATAGGGCAATTAAAGAGCTCCTTTATGGCACTGGGATAAGGGTAAGTGAGCTTGTGGGACTTAATCTTGTTGATATAAACTTCCATTCCGAGTTTATAAAGGTTTGTGGCAAGGGGAAAAAAGAACGTATAGTGCCATTTGGCGAGGCTGCCAAGAAAGCAATGTTAAATTATCTGCCAGAAAGAGAGGCCCTTTTAAAAAGACGTAAGATTGAAGAAGAGGCATTTTTCCTTAATAGGATGGGCAAAAGACTAAGCCAGAGATCTGTTCAAAGGCTTACTGAAAGACTAGGACTTAACCTTTCGATTCACTCACAATTAACCCCCCACGTATTCCGGCACTCCATGGCAAGCCACCTTCTTGAGTCTGGAGCAGACCTTCGCTCTATTCAAAAGCTTTTGGGACATGCAAGTATCTCCACAACCCAAATCTACACACATCTTGACATGAAAAGGCTTAAGGAAATATTTGATTCCGCACACCCCAGGGCAAAGAAAAAATAGACTTCTTTTCATTGTGTTTGTAAAATACATTCTAAAATTTTTAGAAAGGAAATTATATGGAAATAAGAAGTCCAAATATTCCTCCTCCTAATACCCAGGAGATAAAACGACAGTTCCGCTCCTTATTACCTTTGGTCTTAATCTTTATCCTGGGAGCAATACTATGGAACTGCTGGTACACTGTGGAACCTGAGGAAGTCGGCATGGTCCTTAGATTTGGAAAATTTGCAAGAGAAACCCACCCAGGGCTTCATTTTAAATTTCCAGCACCTGTTGAAACTGTTATCAAACTACCAATTCAGAGGCAGCTTAAGGAGGAATTTGGGTTTAGGACAGAAATCCCAGGTGTAAGGACCAGATATTCCACCAGAAGCTATGAGCAGGAATCCCTTATGCTCACCGGGGATCTTAACGTGGCCGTAGTTGAATGGATAACGCAATATAGAATCCGAAACCCCTATAAATTCCTCTTTAAAGTGAAAGATCTTCGACAGACCTTTAGAGATATGAACGAGGCAGTAATGAGAGAGGTTGTGGGGGATAAGACTGTCACAGATGTCCTCACAATAGGAAGACAGGAAATTGCAGATGAGGTCAAACAAAAACTCCAAAAACTTTGCGACCAGTATGAAACTGGCATTGTTGTGGAACAAATTGTACTTCAAGATGCCAATCCACCTGAACCAGTAAAGCCTTCTTTTAATGAGGTAAACCAGGCCCAGCAGGAAAAGGAAAAGATGATAAATGATGCTTGGGCTGAGTATAACCGGGTGATTCCAAAGGCAAAGGGCCAGGCCTTACAGATGATTCAAGAGGCAAAGGGCTATGCCACAGATAGGGTAAACAGGGCCAAGGGAGATGCCCTCTTTTTTGAAGAGATGCTAAAGGCCTATAAAGAGGCCCCTGAAGTTACAAGGAAAAGACTATTTCTTGAAACCGTTGGAAAGCTTTATCCAAAGATAAAGAAAAAAATAATTATTGATGAAAAACTAAAATCTATAATCCCTCTTCTTTCGCTAAATGGGAAGGAAAAACCATGAAGATTTTATCATCTATTTCAATAATAGTATTAATTGTGGCACTCTTTATAATAAGCGGGGCTTTTTACACGGTAAATGAGACACAGCAGGTTATTATCACTCAATTTGGAAAACCCATCGGCAAACCTGTAACTGAAGCCGGTCTTCATTTTAAGCTTCCCTTCATTCAGGAAGCAAACTATTTTGACAAAAGGTTTCTAGCTTGGGATGGGAAGCCAAATCAAATACCTACAAAGGACAAGCGCTTTATCTGGGTGGACACATATGCAAGATGGCGTATTGCAGACCCTCTTTTATTCTTTCAAAGGCTTAGAAATGAAAGGATTGCCCAGTCAAGGCTGGACGACATCCTGGATGGTGGCACAAGGAACGTTATTGCAAGCCACAAATTAATCGAAGTTGTTAGGAGCGGGCTTTTTAAGGAGGATAAAGAAAAGGGACTTGAACCAATAAAATATGGCAGAGAGCTTCTTGCAAAGGAAGTTTTAAAGCAAGCCTCCCAAAAGGCTAAAGACCTTGGAATAGAAATACTGGATTTTCGATTCAAACGAATAAATTATGTGGAAGAGGTTCGCCAGAAGGTCTATGCCCGGATGATTGCCGAAAGAAAACGGATTGCTGAGCAATTTCGGGCAGAAGGCGCAGGTGAAGCTGCAAGGATTCAAGGAGAAAAGGAAAAGAAGTTAAAGACCATAATCTCAGAAGCGTATAAGACATCAAAAGAAATTAAGGGCAAAGCAGATGCCCAAGCAGCAAGGATTTATGCAAGGGCCTATAACAAGGACCCTGAATTTTATGAATTCCTAAAAAGCCTTGACATCCTTGAAAACTCATTCAATAAGAACACGGTCCTTATTATCTCTAAAGATAACGAATTTTCAAAATATCTTACAAGTTCACACTAAAAAAAGGGAAATGCAGCCCCCTTTGATTTCTTTATCAAGGGGGCTCTCCTTTAAAAGCGCATTAACAATTAGATTTGACCAGCTTACACCCTCATAATATGTCAAGATAAGCCTTGGGCCACTATCAATATCAGAGCCAACAAGAATACTTTTGATTTCATCTGATAGTTCGTGAATAAGTTTCTTATCTGGATTCTTTTCATCACATTCTCTATAATCTTTAAGCTTATCAAGCAATTTTGAAAAAAGCCCTCTAACCCTATAGATCAAATCCTCATCTTTAAGTCTATCTTTTTCAGGAAGCCTGAAATCAGTTATATCTTTTGAGAATTTTCCCCTTGTAATCTTTTCATAGGAGGCATCAAGGATGTCCTTTATTTCAATACTTTCTCCAACAGGCCAGAAGTCAAACACATCTTTTGCCTTTAAGGCCAGTCTAATCCAGGCCCTGAGCCTCTCCCTTGGCTTGGAAAGGGGTTCAATAAATGTTTCTTGCTCTCTTTTCTGTCCAAGCTCAGAGGCCTCTTCCACCAGTTCAGAAAGCCTTCTTGTCCTTTCATCTATGGATTCCATTTCTGATTCTAGCTCATCCTCCTTTATATCCGTTTCCAAGGAAAGGGACAAAAAGGCCCTAGATGCAGTTAGTATATCTTTTTCATCTTTTCCCTTAATGGCCTTAATAACATTTTTTATTTCATCATCCTGACTTGAAGTGAGGGCTGAATAAAATGTCTCAAAGGTCACTTGTTCGCCAAGACCCATTTGCTCTCCCCACCTCTTCATGGCCTCGATCCCCTTTGAAAACTCATCTGGATCGTAACCTACTGGAAGACTCAAAATCTTTTTTATTTTCAAGGGAATTTCAGGATAATTCCACTTTACCTTTGACATATCTGACCTTGAGGGTATTAGCAATGCTATCTCTTCAAAAAATGGGGCAAGCAATAGGCCAACCTTTTTTTTCACCATACATCTTGGATATAAAATTGCTGTTAAGTCAGCCATCTTTAAACTCCCTTTCTGTTAATTTTAAAATCTAAGGCACGTTCTTGGGTGTTAAAAGTTGACTATCCCAAAAACTTTTTTTAATCTTCCCAAAAATGAGGATGAAGCCAAATAATTCTACCATGGTAGTAGAATAAATTAATAATGAAAAATCCTTCAACCAAAAAACGTCCTAGAAAGTATTCTTTCCTATCATATCTTCCTCGATTCTTTCGTCTCATAATAAATCTTTTGAGAGATTCCAGGGTCTCAAAAACAGACAAGGCAATATTGGGGGCAACCATAGCCTACATGTTAAACCCTGCTGATATAGTGCCTGACTGGATACCTTTTCTTGGACTCGTCGATGACATTTATCTTGTGGCCCTTGCCCTACTTCGTTTGATATTAAGGACAGACGAAAAGGTTATCGCCCAATATTGGGACGGTCCAGAAGAATTGGTACCCCTTTTAAAACAGATAGCTGACTGGGCTGTTGCATTTCTACCTCCTAAGGTTAGAAGGGCACTTGTTGCAAAGGTAGATAAAGACGAAAACCCTTAAGGCAAAGGGCTTATAAAATAAATTTATATATTTAATGAAGGTGATTGTATGATTGTACAAAAAAATCTTGAAGTTGATTTACCCTGTGGAGTCTTTTATAACCTTTCCAACCTAATATTGGATATAAATGGTACCTTGACTACTGATGGCAAATTTATTGAAGGCGTTAAAGAGCGCCTCAGAGAAGTATCAAAGCTTTTAAGTATTTATTTTTTAACTGCTGATACCAACCAGACTGCTGATGAACTTGTCAAGGAACTGGGAGAAGATGTTAAGATTGAAATTCACAAACTGTCTTCTGGACGTGGTGACATTCAAAAACTCGCCTTTTTAGAAAAGATTGGCAGGGAAAGGACCGCTGCCATTGGAAATGGTTGCAATGATGCACTCATGCTGAAGGAGGCTGCCCTTGGCATTTGTGTCATTGGCCGGGAAGGAGCTTCTGTTGAAGCGTTACTTGCCAGTCAGGCAGTCTTTTTGAATATTTGTGATGCCCTTGACATTTTCATCAAAAGAAATCGAATGATCGCCACCCTTAGGA
>WFZZ01000203.1 GCA_015489315.1 Deltaproteobacteria bacterium
CCTTGGCAAGGTTGCACTCTACCACTGAGTTATTCCCGCTCTGTCAAATCCAGGGAAATAATAAGTTTAAAGAAACAAGTTGTCAAGCCCCCGCCCTTATTTAATTATTTAATAATTTCAAAATGTTAATAACAGCAGAAAGATAAAGCAAAAATAAAATAATATCCCTGAAAAATAAAGAAGTCTTATTGCATGCCTGATATCTTCAATTTCAGGCTGCCTTCCATTTTTGTTTATTACAGGAAGCATTTTTAATTCCCTGGCATATGAAGTTGGCCCGCCAAGCCTTACTCCAAGGGCAAGAGCAAAGGCTGCTTCAGGAAAGCCAGAATTTGGACTTTCACTGTATCGTGACTGTCTGTATGCACCACAGATTATGGAAACAGGATTCTTTTTAAAAAGGATAAGGGCGGAAAGGGCTATAAACAAAGGCGAAAGCCTGGCTGGCACAAAATTTAAAAAATCATCAAACCTTGCTGAAAAAAGGCCAAGGTCTTTGTATTCCTTGTTCTTATAGCCAATCATGGAATCAAGGGTACTTACCATTTTAAATGACATTACAAAGGAAGGCCCTCCTATTGCTCCATAAAAAAAAGGAGAATAAATGCCATCAACCAGGTTTTCAGAAACTGTTTCGATAACTGACCTGGATATTTCCTCCTTTCCCATGTTCTCCGTATCCCTGCTCACAAGATAAGAAAGCCTTTTTCTGGCGTCATCTAGCTTCCCATTTATTAAAAGCTTATGTACCCTTTTTGCCTCATCTGCCAAGCACCTCAAACATATACCAAAATAGATGATGAAGGCAGAAAAAAGGATAAAGGCCCACTGGGAAATGCCTTTAAAAAATCTTCCAAGAAAAAAGGTGACAAAAAAGGAAGCTATAACCAGCCCCAAACAAATAAAGGCGCCAGAAAGCCTCTTATCAAGGGAACTTGCCCTTCCCCATTTTTCAAAAAATGATATGGCTGCTCCCATTAGCCTTATTGGGTGAAAAGACGTATCTTTATCACCAAAGACTAGATCAAAAACTATGGCCAAAAGAAGGATAATGACTAAAAAGGAGCTACAGTGACATTCGATCATGTTTCAGGGCAAGATTCAATGAGTGAAAGGAGATGCTTTGTATCACAATTTTCCCTTAGCCAGTCTGCCAGAAGGTCAAATTGTCTTTCTCTAAAGGCCCTATAATTTATGGTGGAAGAAAGTTCATTTAGGCCAAAATTTTTCCTAACAAGATTTAAAAAAAAGAGCCTGAATTCATCATTATCAAATATTCCATGGCAATAGGTACCAAGTACATTTAATTTTTTATTAAAAAGGCCAAGCTCAACACCATAATCTTTAGAAATAAATTCGATGTCACTGTTCAAATCTCCTGTTAAATCGGTCTTTCCCATATGTATTTCGTAACCCTTAACCTTAAAGGTGGGTTTCGTTATTTCACCTATTTTTAAAGGAAATTCTATTTGTCTTAAGACCTTTTTGTCCTCCATCCTTGTTACAATTGGCAAAAGGGAAAGGCCTTGATATTCGCCAGGGCTGCCGTCACTTCCTGTTTCATCAATTATTCGCTCCCCTAGCATTTGATACCCTCCACAAATACCTACAATAAACCCTCCCCTTTTTAAAAAGGCGTATATCTTATCTTTCCAGCCCCTTTCAAGCAAAAAGGCAAGGTCTGATGTGGTGGCCTTTGTGCCAGGAAGGATCAAAAGATGACTTTCATCCAAAAAAGATGGGTCATCACTTATCTTTATCTCTACCTTTTCTTCAAGGGAAAGTGGGGAAAAATCAGTAAAGTTACTTATCCTTGGAACCTTTGCTATAAGAATCTTTAAAATATCTCCTGAATGACAGGAACCTTTTTCAAGCTTTTTAACAAACACCCCATCTTCTTCATCAATGTGAATATCATTGAACCAGGGCAAAACACCAAGTACTGGTCTAGGGACAAGTCTTTCGAACATCTCAATCCCCGGAGTCAGAAGGCTCACATCTCCCCTGAACTTATTTATCAAAAAGCCCCTTATTAATTCTTTGTATTTGTCCTCAACCAGGTCAAAGGTACCCTTAAGGCTTGCAAAAACCCCTCCCTTATCAATATCTGCCACAATAATCACAGGGGCCTTGGCATATTCTGCCATCTTCATGTTTACTAGGTCTGTCTTTCTCAAATTTATCTCTGCAGGGCTTCCTGCGCCCTCAAGAACAATAACATCAAAATCCCTCTTAAGGCTCTCATAGGCCTCTTTTACAACCTGCCAGTGCTCCTCTGCCTTTTTATAATAATCCCTGGCAGAAAGATGCCTGGAAGGCTCACCCATTAAAATCACCTGGCTTTTTGAATCTGCAGACGGCTTCAATAGTATGGGATTCATTCTTACATCGGGTAAAAGACCTGCTGCCTCTGCCTGAAAGACCTGGGCCCTTCCCATCTCCTTTCCGTCAGCGGTAACAAAGGAATTAAGTGCCATATTCTGTGCCTTAAAAGGTGCAACTTGCAGCCCTTCTTTTTTTATAAGCCTGCAAAGGGCGGCCACTACAATACTTTTCCCAACACCTGAACCAGTGCCTTGAATCATTATTGCTTTAGTCATTTATAGTTTCCTGAAAATTAAGCGATATTTACTTGGATGGACAGCGTGAGATGACCGATTATCGTTTTCCATAATAAATTATTATACCCTATAACCGCTTAGTAACAATGTTGCCTCCCAATAGCTAAGGGACTTCCTCCCGCCACTCCTCCACTACTGACAACATCCCTTACGACAAACTCAAAAAGGGAACTGAGGCAAGCACCCTTGCCTCTTCCTCGTCATGGGTCACGTGGATCATGGAAAAGCCGTATCTTTCCTGGAAGGCCAGGAGCTCACTGCAAAGCTCCATCTTAAGGGCCTTATGAAGGCTTGAAAAGGGCTCATCCAAAAGTAAGAGCCTTGGTCTGACCACAAGGGCCCTTGCAAGGGCCACCCGCTGCTGCTGGCCGCCAGAAAGTTCATGGGGCCTTCTATCCTTGAAAGGCAAAAGGCCGACAAGCTCTAGCATCTTCTTTATCTCGTTTTTACGTCTTTTTTGTAATAAGCCCTTTGCCTTGAGAACAAAGTCGAGGTTTTCCCAAACGCTCATGTGCGGCCAAAGGGCAAGGTCCTGAAAAACCATGGAAAGCCCCCTTTTCTCCGTTGGAACGAGGCATTTTCCGTCTTTAGAAACAACCTGCCCAAAAATGGAAATGGAGCCCTTTACTGGTGTCAAAAACCCACAGATAAGCCTTAAAATCGTGGTCTTTCCACATCCCGAAGGCCCTAGGATAACAAGCCTTTCCCCTTCTGGCAGACTGAAGGAAATATCCTTTAATACAATCTCTCCTGAAAGGATGGTTGTAACGGCCCTAAAGGCAATAGCTTCCTTCTTCATGGCCTTCTTACCCTGAAAGCCTGATAAATCAGGACGAAAAATAATAAAGGCACCACCATTGTCATTGTGCAAAGGGCGGCTATCATGTCACTTCTTCCATTTGCCATAAGGGTAAAGGTCCTTACTGTAACAGGCTCAAGCCCTGGCGGATAAAGGGGCATAACAAGATCAGTATCCCTGAAACAAAAGATAAAAGAGATCATCCATGAGGCCAAAATCCCCATTTTAGAAAGGGGAACCTGGATGAAAAGAATTCTTTTTATAACCCTCACGCCAAATACCCTTGCCGCTTCATCCAGGACCTTTGGTATCAAAGAAAGCCAAAGATATATGATAGTTGAAGAGAATATGGCATAGCGTGAGATAAATCCAAGGACTATTATCATAAAACTGCCATAAACCATACCCGTGTATTCGCGGTTCCATAAGTCGATAAGTCCAAGGGCCAGACAGTTTCCTGGGAGGGAAAAAAGAAAAAGAAGGATCGCATCTATCACAGAAAGATGTGGAAAAATTTTGAAGTCTTTCGCATAAGCAATCAAAAAGCCAAAAAAGGCCATGATGCTTGCAGAGAAAAAGGAGTAAAAAAGGCTTCTCATTATGGCGTCCCCGCCCCTTGAAAAAGCAAGCCTATAGGCATCGAGGGAAAGGGAGTCAAAAACTATGTTCCCTAGAGGCAGAATGCAAAAGACAAATGACAATAAGAGCAAAAAGGTAAAGATCGGCCATTTGAACCTTCCAAGGTCAAGCCCTTTTGAAACATTTTTAAAGCCAAGGGAAAGTGGAATACAGGATTTTTTCAAAAGAAAAAGGGACAGCGGAATAAATAGCATGAGTATTATTATAACCAGCGGGATGGAAAGGGCTATTGCCCTTTCAAAGTCATAAAAGGCAGAAAATACCGTAAAGCTTTCAACTGGATAGACTTTCAATCTGAATAGGGATGGAACATTGAAATTTCCTACAGAAAGAACAAATACCAGAAAAAAGGACAGGAGGAACCCTGGCATAACAAGGGGTATGGTGATTCTCTTTATAACTTCACGCTGGGGATAAATGAGCCTGGCCGCCTCTTCATACCTTGGATTTACAGATGCCAAAAAAAGCATGGATATCCCAAGGGGTACGGGGAAATAGATATTTAAAAGGCAAAGGACACTCCCCAGAAACCCTGCCCATTGATTGTCTATCCAGTTTGCGCCAATAATATCCATCCACGAGATGGCCGGGATGTATGGCGGAAGAAAGATAGGAACAAAAAGGCTCAGGGCTAATGGGACCTTAAAGGGTATGTCACACTTGAAAAGGACTATCCCGGTAAACGAGCCCATGAGGGTTGCAAGAAAGGAGACAGTAAGGCCAAGAAACAGGCTGTTTCCCAGTAACTGCCATTCCTCCCTGCTCCTCAATATGGAAAGGCCCCCTTGTAGGCCTTTTGATATAATTGAAAAAATGGGGCTAAGGCAAAGAAGCAAAAAAGAGAGAATAACAAGAAGGAAAAAGGCCCTTTTTCCCACCTTAAGATTCTATTAAAGCCCCATCCATTTTTTCAAAAGGGGCTGTATCTCCATCATCTTTTTGGCAACAAGTTTGTAATCGACCTTCATTACCTTGAGATTTTCAATTGGAACAATATTTTGCGGTATCTCAACACCCTTGTGAAGTGGAATCTGCTCACAATCTGAAAAGGCAAGCCTTTTCTCAACCTCCTTTGACAAAAGATAGTCAATAAGCCTTTTGCCTTCCTCGGGATGAGGAGCACCCTTTATCAACATGACGGCATTTGGCACTATGAAGCAACCAAGGCCCTTGTCTTTCTGGTCAGGATAAATCATCTCAACAGGAAAGCCCTTTTTCATTCGGCTTATGGCATCGTCACTGTCCACAAGGCTGAAGGCATACTCCCCCTTTGCCACAAAGTCTGCGCTTTCACCATTGCTAGTGGATATTGCAACTTGATTTTCCTTAAGGCCCTTTAGAAAATCCCTTGCACCCTTTTCCCCAAGGACTATGAAAAGGGCTGCAATATGGGAGGTTGTTGTTCCAAAAAGTGGATTTGCAATTACTGCCTTTCCCCTCCACTTTGGCTCCAAAAAATCCATTATGGATTGAGGCCTTTCCATTTCCTTTTTATTTACTATCAGGACCCTGGCCCTTGCGGAAAAACCAGTCCAGTAGCCATCTGGGTCCTTAAATTCTTGAGGGATAGTCTTTGCATTGGGAGAGTTATAGGGGGTAAGTATTCCCTTTAATCTTAAGACCTCTGCCCTTATTGGCTCGTTTGCCCAATAGACATCTGCCCGTGGGTTTGAACGCTCGGAAATGAGCCTGTTCATTACCCCGGTGCTTTTTGCCTCCTCGGTGTCATAGACCGCCTTGACCTTTATGCCTGTCTCTTCGTAAAAGGCCCTAAGAATTGGCTCGGAAAAAACCTGGTCCTCGGAGACATAGACAACAACGGTCTTTTCCTTTGGGCTCTCTTTTTTGTTCTGACAGCCCGCTAGTAAAAAGACAAGATTTATTGCAAAAAGGACCAGAAGGAGTCTTTTCATTTGTTGTCCCCAAAACTCTTCACCCTAAAGTCATCAAAGGATGTGGCTGCATCTGCCTTGGTCCACAAGCCTACCCCACCTGGGCCTTTAAAGGTATCGTCTTTCCCTTTCAGATAGAGCTTTCCATCGAGATAACATTCAAACCTGTCGCCCCTTTGAACGATCTTCATGAAATGAAACTTGCCATGGGATAGGGAGACATCCGCGCTTTTTAAAAGATGCCTTCTTGCTTTTTTCACGTAATAGACCCTGAAATTGTCTTCCAAAGGGTTGAACCTTGCAACATAGTAGTTGTCTTTATCCTTTGCCCTCCAGATGATACCTCCCCCTTGGTCAATCCTTCCCGTATTTGCCCTGAAATATACCGAAATCTCACCGTCCAAAAAAAATACATCCCTTGTCCAGCAAAGGTTAAAGGTGCTTCCTGATGAATGATTTATCCTTACGAGGGATAGAACCTTTTTCCCAGAGGGTGCATTATCATCAACCTTTACCTTCCAGGTGGCCAAAGGCCCATACTGGTTGGTGGCCTCCACCACCCATCCCTGTGGGAGGGTTCCTATTTTCACGTCTTCAAAGTCCCAGAAATATTCCCTGTAACCTGAAGAAAATGAAGGGCAATTTAGGGCCAAGATAAAGATTGATAGAACAATTATGGCCAGAATCATCCCATATGATTTCTTCATTAAATTTCCTCCTGACAACTACAAAAACTTCTTATTCAAGAACTCGCATTCCTTTGGAGAAAGATCAAATTTTATCTCTGCCTCAGAAAGTATTTCCTTTCTGGATTTTTCCGGATGCTCTTTAATCATCTCGGAAAACCACCTTACTGCCTTTCTGAGCTTTTCGCCTTCGGGCAAAAGTTCCTCCGTACTCATGGCTTACCTCCTCATCTCCTTTAATCCATACTCTTCAATAAGTTCCCCTAAAAACTTGGCCGTCTCACCAATCACATAAAGGCATTCCTTTCTCCTGCTTTCCGGATTTTTGTAATAGTCTTTAACGGCCTTTATGTCCTTCCAGTCGATTCTTGCTATGTCTCTGCAACTGTTTCCGCCATATTTTTTCGTGATTTCGTCAAATCCCTTTACCAGTTTATAGGAAAGCTTCCACATGAGCTTATGATCCTTCTTAGAATGCTCATCCTTTCCCATCAAAAGGCCCAAAACAGCAAGTCCACCCGGCAGGGCACCGCAAACCTGACCCGTGCTTCCAAGGCCTCCGCCAAAGGGAGAAAGGGCCCTTATAACCTCTTTTGAATCAAGATCGAGCATCTGCAAACCTGCAGAAAAGACTGCCTGGCTTCAGTGGAATCTTTCATCATAAAGCCTTCTTGCCAGATCACACATTTGTTTGGGATTCATATCTAGCTCTACCTCAAAACTTGTTTTTTTTGAAAAATCTAATAGCCTTTACCTGCCATGACAAGAAATTCCCGCATAATTACCCTCTTGATTTGGTTTCTGGTCTCATCCCTTTTTTTTGAAGGTTGCAGCCTTTTTCAAAAAAGGCCGACAGAAAAATTGCCTTTCTTTTTTAAAAAAACAGCCTCACCTATAGATGACCTTTGGACCAGGGCAAATTCAATAAAAAATGTCTCTATCTATGGACGATTCAAATTGGAAAAGGGGGGAGAACATATCCAGTCGGTCAGGCTAAGATGCTGGCTCATGACCAACGGTGGGAAAAAGAGGCTTAGATTACGGGGTTATGGTCCTTTCGGCATAGCACTTTTCGACCTTCTTTCTGACGGCAAGAGGGCCTATATCTACCTTCCACGCTCCAAGAAACTCTATAACGGAAAAGGCTTTTTTACAAAATACGGTAAAGTAGATGTTGGCC
>WFZZ01000204.1 GCA_015489315.1 Deltaproteobacteria bacterium
CATTAAAGGCAGGCCAGTGATATTTGCCAATATAAAAATCCAGAAAATCAATAACATAGCCGAATCTCAACCGATCTATCAAATTTCCAAGGGCACCTGAAAATACCAGTGATGTCCCAAAAAGGACCCACTTGTTTTTGTTATTTTTGAGAAAATAATAAAAAAGAAAGAAGAGGGCTATTCCTCCAATGCATAAAAAAAAGAAGTGCCGCCACCTTTCATGACCGGCAAATACTCCAAAGGCCGCACCTGTATTTCTCACATAGGTCAGATTAAAAAAGCCAGGAATAACCTCTTGGCTCTGGTTTAGGGAAAAGTGTTTTATAATTAGAGACTTTGTGAGCTGATCAAACCCCATAATCACCAAAACAATAATAAAAAAAAGGGCCAGTCTTGACCTTGATTGCTCCAAGAAATCTATTCTCCTTTTTCCTTTGAAAGTTTTTTGTAAAAGGGGCTGTCCTTTGGGAGAAGGGCAAGGGCCCTGTTTTTATGGTATTTGGCAGTATCATTCTTCCCAGTCAGGGTAAAATACTTGTAAAAATAATAGTGGGCAATGCCATTTTGTCTAAGGCCTCCATAACACCTTCCCAGTTGAAAGAGGAATTGAGGCTTATCTTCCCATGAAGGAAGCAGCATTTTAAAATAACGAAGAGCCTTTAAGGGAAGTCCTGCCTCGAGATAGGACCTTGCAAGGAAATATTTTGCAGTAACATTTTGGGGGTCATGCCTTAAAAAGGCCTTCAATATCTTTATGGCCCTTTTATATTCGCCCATGTGAAAGAGAGTAATGGCCATATCCAGATTAAATATTTCCCTTTCTGGATAAAGCTCTAATATCTTTTTATAGGTCTTTATGGAATCGTTAAATCTTCTGGCCTTATCAAGAGAAAGGGCATAGCCATAAAGGCCCATAAGATCATTGGGGGATTTTTTCAACAAATTCTTGAAGTAGAGAATGGTTTGATCTTCAGGCTTTGTGATGACTCTGATTTTTGTCTGAATACGTTTTAGCTCAAAGGGGTCCTTTTTTATCTTAAGATAACAGGGATGATTCTTCCAGAGGTCTTCAAGATAGGTAATCCTTTCTTCCGGGACTGGGTGAGTTGAAAGATACTTGGGGATATGGGTATTTCCAAGCCAGTTATTTTTCATCATTTTTTGAAGGGTGCTCACAAGGCCCCTTGGATCATATCCTGCCTTACAAATCCATTGGAAGGCGCGTCTATCGCCCTCCTGTTCATCCACCCGGCTGTATTTAAGGGCAAGACTTTGGCCAAGGGCCATTGACCCGGTGAGGATGGCAGAGCCTACATCTCCCTTTCCAAGAAATAGTCCAGCAATAGCCATAACAGCAGTACCAATACTCACATATTTCATCTTTTCCATGCGTTTTGCCACATGCCTTCCCTGAACGTGTCCGAATTCATGGGCAAGGACGCAGGCAAGCTCATTCTGGCTGCTTACTGCTTCAAGAAGTCCAGAGTGGACAAAAACTAGTCCACCAGGCATGGCGAAGGCATTTAGAGCAGGGTCCTTAATGACAAAAAAACGGTAATGAAAATATTTTCCATTAATAACTTTTAATATGGACTCTCCCGTCTCTTGCACAAAGTGGATAATTTCAGGATCATCAATAAGGGTAACCTGAGAAAGGACCTCTTTTAAAAGTTTCTCACCAAACTCCCTTTCTTCTGAAATAGACATCATGGCATGGGAATTTGAGGAAAGAAGTTGGAATAAGAATAAGAAAAAAAAGAAAAAATAATATATATGGGCTAACCTGTTGAGACGCATTAACAACTTATGCTCCTTAAAAAGATCATGAAATCTTACTAATATCTTTTTTTCTTTTTTCCATGTTTTTTCCTGCCCTTTTTCTTTTTATATCTTTCGGCCCTTTTTAACTTGTCCATATCTACATCCACTGGAGAAGGTATGAAGGTGCCTGCAAGGAATTTTTCTTTTAAGGTGCTGTTCAAATCTTCCTCTTTTCTCTTTTTTTCTGGCTTCTGTTTTTTATCAGTTTTAGATGTGACTGGTGTAATCTCTATAAAATCGACTGGAATTGTTTGTGACACTAAAAAGACGCCATGGCCTCCATTAAAAAATATAATTCCATTATTTTCGGCCTTTTTTGCAAAGATTTTTGCAACAAGCGGTTTATTATGAATCCTTTTTCCAAATAGCAGGGCCTTTTTTCTTGAATCAAAAAGTAATATCCACTTTTCCCCTTGTCTAACCTTTATCCCATTTGTTGAAATAAATTCAAGGGCCTTTGGTCTAAAGGGATAAAAGAGTTCTGGAGGTGGAGATATTTTTTCGTATGAAAAAAGCCCTGGAGTTACAAGATCAGGGTGAGCCCTTATTTTTTCATCTTTAAGTTGGAATTCTGGCGGTCTAAATAGCTCCAAATATTGCTTGATTGCCTTTGTTGTCAAAAAGGTAAAGAGCTTTTTTTCATGAAGTGCCTTATGCACGTCTTTTAAGGGGATCCAGCCATCTTTTTGGGAAATTAGAAAAAACTCAGCTGGATTTCTGGCAAGCATGTTAAATAATAGCTTATTAAATTTTTTCTGTTGTTTTTTATCCAATCCCGAGCCTTTTAAAGAATCCGATGTTTGATAAATGATAATGAAAAAAAGGTTGGGACCTTTCCATGTAAAGTGAGGTTCTAAAAATTATTTCCTCAATTTGCTCAAGATTTATATTTGTAGTTGTCTCAAGATTTGAAAGTGCAAGCCTGAGTTTTGACTTAGATAAGTTTGAAAGTCCAAACTTTATTAACTCGTTTAATGCAAAAACAAGCTGAACTATAGTGCGATCCTCTTTATTGAGGGCGCCTAGATTAAAGTCCTTAGGATTAATGGAAATTCTTATTAATTGGGGAAGATTCCAAAACTTGGCAAGGTCTTCGCCAAGGCCTCTTGGATCATAGCCTCCACAAAGCCTTATGAATCTTTTTTTATTTATTATAAAGGAGCCTGGAATAAGACATTCACTTACAATTTGAGGGATTGATAGGGAGGAAAAAAGCTCTCCAAGATTTTGAAGCATACCGCAGATAAGGACCTTATTTTCATTTAGGCCCATCTTTTTTGAAAGATTCACCGCAAGTTGTGATATAAATAGTCCGCTAGCCATGTAAAGGATATGTAATCCTCTTTCTTTGGTGTTTAAGGTAGTTACTTTTAGCAAACCACTTTTTATGTTTTCAATTCCAAGTAATACTACAATGTATCTTATAGACAGGATATCCTTTTTTTCTATCGCATAAAAGGCGGAATATATCATTTTTAGCATTTTGAGAGTTAGGCCATAGTCTTGAATAATTACTTCTGACAATTTTTTAGATGTGACCTTAGGATCTGAACAAAGTGCCAGGACTGTTCTATAATTTTTTGGAAAAATGGGAATTATTGCATTTCTAGCCTTTAAAAATAGGTTTTCTGCCTTGATTTTCATATTTTTTTTATTAATTATAAGTTGTAATTAAAATTCCCCATATTGGAGATAATAGCAAATAAAATTTTTGTTTTAGCTTTTAATTCAAGTGACCGAAGAAGAATTCAGAAGGGAACGAAATAAGGCACGCCAACTTCGAAAGACTCGTTGGTGGCGTAGAAAAATTTCAAGGGGAGTCTGCCATTACTGTGGGGAATATGTAGGCAGTTCTAATCTGACCATGGATCATCTTATCCCTCTCTCTAAAGGAGGTTTAAGTATCAGGGCAAATTTGGTCCCTGCTTGCAAAGAATGTAAT
>WFZZ01000205.1 GCA_015489315.1 Deltaproteobacteria bacterium
AGACCAGGTGCGCTGGCTTCAAAGATTTGACAATTTCAAACAGGCCCTGGCGCAGTTGAATGATGCCTGCGCCAAAGAAGAATATACAATTTTGGAGCGTGCAGGGCTTATCCAGACCTTTGAATTCACCTTTGAGCTTGCCTGGAAGGTCTTAAAGGACTTCCTCTTTTACCAGGGCTTTTCTGTAAAAAGCCCAAGAGAGACTATAAGGCAGGCCTTTGATGCAGGCCTTGTTTCAGAAGATGACGCAGAGATGCTTCTTGACGCCCTCAACAAAAGGAATCTTCTCTCCCATACCTATCAGGAAAAAATAGCAGAAGAGGCAGAGGATTTAATCAAAGAAAGGTACTGGCCAGCATTAAAGCGGCTTGCCGAGGTGCTTGAAAAAGAAAGCAAAAGATGAAGGCTGGGGACGGGTTAAAGGATAGATATAGAAAAGAGATTATCAGGATTCTTTCTGAAAATCCCCGTGTGGAACGAATTGTCCTTTTTGGATCAAGGGCCATGGGTACCTTTTCCCCTGAATCAGATATTGACATTGTCCTTTATGGGGATGATCTCAGCCTTACAGACCTTGCCCAGTTAAAGCAGGCACTGGAAGAGACCACTATTCCTCAAAAGGTGGATTTGCTTCTGGCAAAGGATATAGAGAAAAAGGAGCTTCTTGAGCATATAAAAAAGTATGGGGTGGAGTGGTGGTGGAGGGGTAATAGTAAAGAATGGAATGAAATTAAAATAGAGAAATTTGCAAAGGTAAAAGGAGGTAAAAGATTACCGAAAGGAAAGAATCTGACTGAACAAAAGAATAGCCATCCATATATTAGAGTAGTTGATATCAGAGATGGTCGTATCTCTTCTTCGAATCTAAAATATGTACCTGATGATGTTTTTCCATCTATAAAAAATTATACTGTTAACGAAAACGATATAATAATTTCTATAGTAGGCACAATAGGTCTTGTTGCTAAGGTTCCATTTTCTCTGGATAAAGCAAATTTGACTGAGAATGCTGCTAAAATATTAGTTCATGATTATACAACTATAATACCTGATTATCTTTATTGGTTTTTGAAATCCTCGTTTGGTCAACAAGAGATTAAAAAAAATATTGTAGGTTCCACTCAACTAAAACTTCCCTTATATGGGATTAAAAATATTACAGTAAGGTACCCCTCACTTCCAGAACAACGGGCAATCGCCCACATCCTTGGCACTCTGGATGATAAGATCGAACTTAACCGTGAAATGAATACGACCCTTGAGGAGATGGCCCAGGCCATTTTCAAGAGTTGGTTTGTGGATTTTGATCCAGTTGTTTGGAAGGCGGTAAAAGCGGGAAAGACCGTTCCAGAAAAATTTTCCAAAAGGGCTACTTATTACAAAGAAAGTGGAAAGTGTCCTGTTCCAGAAGAAATACTGGCTCTTTTCCCTGATAGCTTCCAGGATTCAAAGCTTGGACCGATTCCGAAGGGGTGGTCGGTCAAAACATTCCCAGAAGTTATAGAAGTCAATCCCAAGAGAAAACTTAGAAAAGGGCAAATAGCTCCTTATCTAGAAATGAAAAATCTGCCAGAGAATTCTGCTCGAGTTTTAGGATGGGATTATCGAAAATTCAGTTCTGGAGTTAAATTCAAAAATGGTGATACATTGATGGCCCGTATAACACCATGTCTTGAAAATGGGAAAGGTGCATTTGTAGATTTTCTCAAAGATGGACAAACTGGTTGGGGCTCAACAGAATATATAGTGTTAAGGGCTAAAAAGCCTTTACCTCTAGAGTATGCATATTTTTTGTCGAGAACCAAGGAGTTTAGGTCTCATGCCATTGTTAACATGACTGGTTCGTCTGGACGACAGCGTGTGCCTGCTTCAATTTTTAACTCTTACCGGATCATTAAACCCAACGATAAGGTCGGGGAATATTTTGGGAAGATAGCTCGTTCAATTATGGAAAAAATGAAAATAAACGATGCAGCCTCTTCTTTACTCTCCTCTCTCCGTGACACCCTCCTCCCCAAACTCATATCTGGCGAATTGCGGGTTCCTGATGTAGAAAAATTCTTAAAAGAGGCCGGGTTATAAAAATGCCCCAACTAACTGAAGCAAATATAGAGGAAATGGCCCTGAACCTTTTTAAGGGTCTTGGCTATGAAATCGCCTTTGGGCCTGATATTTTCCCTGAAGGCAAGCGCCCCTTACGTAAGGATTACAGCGAGGTTGTCTTACCTCAAATCCTTGAAGACGCCCTTTTTCGCATAAACCCAAATATACCTGCCCCTGCCATCCATGAGGCCATAAGGAAGGTCACCGTTACAGAAAGCCCTGACCTTTTCGAAAACAACCTTCGTTTTCATCGTTTGCTTACAGA
>WFZZ01000206.1 GCA_015489315.1 Deltaproteobacteria bacterium
CGAATATAGGTACCCTTTGAACAATGAACTATAAACTCTAATACAGGCGGTTCATATTTAAGGATATTAAAATCATAAATCTCCACAATTTTGGGCTCCTTTTTTATCTTTATGCCCTTTCTGGCAAGCTTATAAAGTGGAACACCCTTGTGTTTTGCTGCAGAATAGACAGGTGGCACCTGTGGGATTTTTCCTAAAAATTCCTTTGCAAGTTTATTTAGCCTCTCCAATGTAAGGTCTTCGGGGACTTTTCTTTCCTCTATAATAGTCCCTTCCATGTCATAGGAATCGGTTTCAATTCCAAGGGTTATACTTCCCCGATACACCTTGTCTGCGTCAGTAAGAAACTGGGCAATCTTTGTAGCCCTGCCGATACAAAGCGCCAAAAGACCAGTTGCCATTGGATCAAGGGTCCCTGTATGACCGACCTTTTTGGCCTTAAGTCTTTTTTTGACCACTTCAACGACCTTAAAAGAGGTAATACCTTTTGGCTTATCCAGTATAAGAACTCCGTTATTCATAACTGTCCTTGTTTAAATACGTCCCTGCAAGGGCTATCACCTGTCTTTTTATCTCCTTTGGGTTACCTTCTACTTTAAAACCAGCGGCATTAAAGTGCCCGCCTCCGCCAAAATGACTTGCCATTTCAGCAACATTTACAAAGCGCTTTGAGCGAAGACTTACGGACACAAGGCCTGGTTTTGTTTCCTTAATAAGGGCTGCCACTTCAACTGTATCTACGGCCCTGGCATAAGAGACAAAATCATCTGTCTCAGATTCCTTTGAACCGCAAAGCTCAAACATCTGAGGAGTAAGGGTCATTATAGAAAGAAGTCCGTTAAAATGAACCTCAAGTGTTTCAAGGGCAAGTCCCAAAAGCTTGAGCTTTGAAAGCGGCTTTGTCTCAAAACAGCTAAGGGCTATTTCATAGGGATTTGCCCCGAGTCTCACCAATTCCTTGGCGAGTTCAAAGGTATCCTCCTTGGTATTTGAATATCTAAAACCTCCTGTATCTGTCAAAACGGCCGTATAGATGCAACTTGCCATCTCCTTTGAAATGGGCCAGGAAAGCTCCTTAAAAAGCTCAAAGCAAATCTGGGCAGTTGCACATTTTGAAGGATCAATGATACTTATACAGGTTCTTTCTTCACCATCACATGGGCCTTCTCCTAAATGATGATCAAGAATTAGGACAGAGGCTGCCTTTTTAAAAAGCTCCTGCCCCATATCCCCAGGCCTTTCTGGTTCATGGCAGTCAAGAAGTACCAAGACAAAATCATTGGTGAGTTTTTCAGGAATGTTACTGGTAAGCATGGAAGTGCCCGGCATAAAGGAAAGGCCCTTAGGAAGCTCATCTCCTGAATAAAGTATAAATTCCTTTCCAACCTCCTTTAACCCATGTCCCAGCGCAAGCATTGAGCCAAGGGCGTCTCCATCTGGCCTTTCATGGGCAGTCACAATAAAAAAATCGCCATTTTTTATAAGCTCAGAGGCTGCCTTTAGTTGATTTTTAAATTCAACCTTCTTCATGGATTTTTTTAAAAAGCCTTTCCATTTCTTCTTGTGCCTTTATGGTCTTATCAAGTTTAAAATGTAGCTCCGGAACCCTTCTCATTCTTATTCGCCTTCCAAGATTTTTCCTGATAAAACCTGTTGCACTGACAAGTCCCTTTAAGGCAGCCTGTTCTTTTCTTTCCCCACCATGGACAGCAACAAAAAAATCCGCATGTCGAAGATCCTTAGAAACCTTGACGGAAACCACCGTGACAACACCTTGAACCCTTGGGTCCTTTATTTCAAAAAGGAGCATATTCCCGACCTCTTCCCGTAATAGATCTGCAACCCTTTCTGATCTGGAAAAGGCCTTTTTTCTAAGATATGCCCCTTCAAAGATTTCAAAATCCATAATTTATTTTCAGCCTAACCCATGTGGATAATCTCAAGTTCTGAGTCAACTACTTGACATGGACAATTTGCCTCCACGAAATTAAGTATCTTATCCATGAAGGATGTCAAAACTGGTTCGCTGTTTCCAATTGAACAAATCCCTATTTCCGCTGTCTGCCACACGTCATGGTATTTGACCTCAGAACAGGCCACATTATATTTATTTCTTACTTGAGCCACTACGCTCTTAACCACCTTTCTCTTACCCTTAAGAGAATGGTTGTCCGGAAGATGAAATTTAATCCTGGCCACTGCAACTACCA
Organism: Deltaproteobacteria bacterium; assembly: GCA_015489315.1. Classification (GTDB taxonomy): domain Bacteria; phylum Desulfobacterota; class Dissulfuribacteria; order Dissulfuribacterales; family QOAL01; genus JAADCZ01. The sequence goes on from WFZZ01000206.1 coordinate 2,211, forward strand.
TTAATCCTTTTCTGTCGTTTCCTGATCCTTGCTTTCTTCAGAAGTGGCTCCTATATCAGGCTTGATTTCTTCCATCTCATAGGCCTCTATCACATCTCCCACCTTGATATCGTTAAACTTTTCAAGACCGATGCCGCATTCGTAACCTGCCTGTACCTCTTTCACATCATCTTTAAATCTTCTCAAAGACGCAATCTTTCCTGTGTAAACAACCACATTGTCTCTAAGAAGCCTTACAAGGGCATTTCTTTTGATGACTCCATCGAGTACATAACAGCCTGCAACGGTCCCCACCTTTGAAATCCTGAAGGTCTGGCGAACCTCGGCATGGCCAAGAGTTTTTTCTTTATAGACAGGCTCAAGCATACCGCTCATAGCAGCCTTGACTTCGTCAAGGGCATTGTAAATTACATCGTAATAACGGATATCAACATGCTCTTTGGCAGCAAGTTGCTTGGCCTGAGGGCTGGGTTTGACATTAAAGCCGATTATGATGGCATCCGAGGCCGAGGCCAAAAGGACGTCTGATTCTGTAATTGCGCCTATACCGCCCCTTACAATATCTACCTTTATCTTATCAGTGCTAAGTTTTTTAAGGGCCTCGGACAAGGCTTCCAGCGAACCCTGAACATCAGCCTTGACTAAGATATTTAAGACCTTGAGGTCCTTTTCCTTCATCTTTTCAAAGACTGTTTCAAGGCTAATCTTTTTGGCCTTTGCAAGCTCAGCCTCCCTGGCCTTTCGCTGACGATATTCTGCTACCTCCCTGGCCTTTTTCTCATTGGGAACTACGATAAATTCCGTTCCCGCTTCAGGCACTCCTGAAAGACCCTGCACCTCTACAGGTGTTGAAGGACCTGCCTCATTCACCTTTTCACCTTTATCATTCAACATGGCCCTTACCTTTCCATGATGAAGGCCACAAACAAGGGCATCCCCAACATGAAGGGTTCCTTCTTTAATTAGTAATGTCGCAACAGGCCCCCTTCCCTTATCAAGTTTTGACTCAATCACATGCCCTATGGCAGGCCTATTTGGGTCGGCCTTAAGCTCAAGGACTTCTGCCTGAAGCACAAGGAGCTCTAAAAGTTCATCAATTCCTGTCCCCACCTTGGCAGATACATTTACAAAGATGGTATCGCCACCCCAGTCTTCAGGAACTAGGCCAAGTTCAGAAAGCTCGGTTTTGACCCTATCGGGATTAGCTCCAGGCTTATCAATCTTATTGACTGCAACAATTATTGGAACACCTGCTGCCCTTGCGTGATCAATGGCCTCCTTTGTCTGGGCCATGACTCCATCATCGGCAGCAACCACCAAGATGACCACATCTGTCACCTGGGCACCCCTTGCCCTCATGGAGGTAAAGGCCTCATGACCTGGGGTATCAAGAAAGACAACCTTATCACCAGTAGGAAGATTCACCTCATAGGCACCGATATGTTGTGTGATGCCTCCTGCTTCCTTTGTAGCCACATCACTTTTCCTTATGGTGTCCAAAAGGGTTGTCTTACCATGGTCAACATGTCCCATGATGGTAACAACAGGTGGCCTTGGAACAGGCTCTCCACCCTTTACTTCCTTTTGGATCTGTTCAATTATATCTTCTGCAACGCTTTTTTTCTCAACATCATATCCAAATTCAGAAGCAACAAGGACTGCAGTATCATAATCAATGGTCTGGTTGGCAGTAGCCATAACCCCAAGGCCCATGAGTTTCATTATTACTTCGGCCTCTTTTACACCCATTTTTTTGGCAAGCTCGCTTACCTGAATGGTCTCAACCATGGTAATCTTTCTCTTTTCCGCCTTCTTGGGTGCAGTGCCTACGACCTTTTCTTCCTTTTGAGCCTTTTGGGCCTTTGAGGTCTTTTTGCCTACCCTTGAAATTCCCTCTTCTTCCTTAAGAATCTGCCTAATCGCCTCTTTTTTATCCTTTTTCTTAAAGGGCTTTCTCTTTTTACCTGCGCCAAGATCCGTTGCCTTTACAACCCTCTTACCCTTTTTCTTTTTGGCCTTTGAAGGTTTCTTCTTTTCTTCGGCCTTTGGAGCTTCAAAGGGCTCTGGAGAAACGACCTTGGCTTCCTTAGGTTTTTCTGGCTTTTTTTCTTCTATTTTTTCTTCCTTAGCTTTTACAACTTCAGGACGCTTCAGTATCTTAACAAATTGCTTGGTTTCAGAAGGCGCTTCTTCCTTACCTTTTTCTTTCTTCTCTGGCTTTGGAGTAGGAGTTGCAATTGGAGAAACTGGCTGTTCTAAGGTCTCCTTTTCCCTTTTAGACTCAACCTTCTGTGCTTTGGCCTTCTCCTTTGGCTCTTCCTCCTTTTTGGCCTTTTCGACCATTGAAGGTTTTTCTTCCAGGGTGGGTTTGACCTCTTTAACTTCCTTTGGAACCTCTTTTGATACCTCTTTTTGAGGAGTCTCCTTACCGGTCTTTATCTCTTCAAGCTTACCTATCTTTTTAACAAGGCCCTTTTCTTCCTCCTTTTTAACTTGGGAAGGGGCTTTTTCACTGGGGGTTGTTTTTGCTTCTTCCTTTTCTTCTGGGATAGTAGGTGCCTTTTTGATTATTCTTTTAATCTTTAGGACCCTGTGTTTTCTGCGGATGACCTTGGCAGGCCTTTCTGTTTTCTCATTTGAGGCCTTTTCTTCTACCTTTTGATCCTTGAGTTTCTGTCTAATTTCACTGACCTCATAATCTTCCAAGGTACTCATATAATTTTTGATGGGAAAACCAAGGTCCTTTATCCTGGCCTCCATCTCTTTGCTGGAAATTCCAAATTCTTTTGCAAGTTCGTGAACTCTAATCTTTGTCATTGCCTTTAAATACCCCCAAAATCATAAGCGCCTTGCGCTCTAATTTCCTAATTTCAAAGCCCCTTTTAGGGCCTTATGGCCATATTTGGTAAGCTTTTTAAGACACTCAGGGCTAGTACAGCAATATGCCCCTCTTCCCGAAAGTGTCTTACATTTATCTTCAACAATCATACCCTTTTTAAAAACAAATCGTTTTAGCAAGTCTTTGGGGAACCTCTTTCTACAAAATATACACATCCTTATTGGGACATGCCCCTTTGAAGACATCTATCAACCATTCCTTAACCATTGGCCTCAACTGCCTTTTGACCTTCGTTACCTTCATCTGTCTCTTCATCTTTTGAAGCCCCTTGAGACTGCTCCTGTTCTTCCTCTATATTTTCCTGTCCAACTTCAGATTGAAGAGCTTCTCTTTCTGCCTTATCTTCAGCTTCTTGATCTTCCACTGGAATGTAGGCATATTCAGGGCCATTTTCCTCCAAAAACTTTTTGGCTTCTTCAATAAATGGAATGGCGTCCTTTCTGAGCTCTTCAGGATCAGCCTTTGCAAGGTCTCCAATGGAACGAATCCCCTTCTTAAAAAGGTGATCAGCAATGGACTCGGTCATGCCAAGATATTTTAGCATGGCCTGATAATTAGGATCCTGGCTGTTTTTATAACGGGTTTCACTTTTAACATCTATTTTCCAGCCCATGAGCTTGGCTGCAAGCCTTACATTTTGCCCCTGTCTTCCAATTGCTAGAGAAAGCTGATCATCTGGTACAATGACCTCCAGGGATTCGTTGGCCTCGTCAACTGTAACCTGCGTACACTCTGCCGGAGCCAAGGCATTATAGACATATTTGGCCGGGTCTGGACTCCAGGGAACTATATCAATCTTTTCTCCACGTAACTCCTGAACTATTGCCTGGACTCTAGAGCCCCTCATTCCAACACATGCTCCAACCGGATCAACATCTATGTCACTTGAGCTAACAGCAATTTTTGAACGACTGCCTGGCTCTCGGGCAACACCCATAATTTGAACGATTCCCTCAGCTATCTCTGGTACTTCTATTTCAAAGAGCCTTTTCAAAAACTCTGGATGAGTCCTTGAAAGTATGATCTGCGTATCCCTTTGGGTCTTTTTTACTTCAACTATGTATGCACGCAGTCTGTCACCTCTACGATAACTTTCGGTTGGAATTTGTTCAGATGGAGGAAGTATGGCCTCAGTTCCCCCGAGGTTAATAATTACATTTCCTCGTTCAAAGCGCTGTACAATGCCATTTACAACTTCCCCTTCTCTATCCTTAAACTCGTCATAGATTACGTCCATTTCGGCACTTTTCATCTTTTGGATGATAATCTGCCTTGCAGATTGAGCCTCGATACGGCCTAGTTTATCCATATCCATTTTAGTGCCGATGCTGTCACCAATCTCACTTTCTGGATCCAATTTCTTGGCTTCCTCTAGAGAAATCTCTGTAACAGGATCTTTTACCTCAGGAACTACCACCCGAAACTGATATACTTCAAGCTCACCGGTATTTTCATTGTAATTTACTTCTATATCCATTTTAGGCCCAAAACGCTTTTTAACTGCAGAGGCCACAGCCTCCTTAAGGGCCGAAATTAGAACTTGACGTTCAAGTCCTTTTTCTCTGCTGACTTGATCAATTATCCTTTTTAATTCCAAATCCATTTTCCCATCCTATAAAATGTCTAATCTTGCTTTTTTTATAAGATCCAATGGTATAATAAATGGCTTTCCATCCACCTCCATCTGGATCATGCTATCTTTTATGCCCTTTAATAGCCCCTTAAATCTCTTTCTACCTTCAATAGGTTCCTGGGTCTGAACAAAAACCTTTTCACCAGAAAACCTCTTATAATCCCTCTCCTTTACTAGAGGTCTATTTATTCCTGGTGAAGAGACTTCTAGGTTATAACTTCCTGGAACCGGGTCATGAACATCCAGAAGGTCGCTAACTATCCTACTTATTCTTGTGCAATCATCTAGAGTTATTCCACCTTCCTTATCAAGGATAAGACGGAGTGTATTTCCCCTTGGCCCTTTGACAAATTCGACCAAAACCAGCTCCATGTCATTGTAGGCCGTTATGGGCTCTACTAGCTCAAATACCCTTTTTTCTATATCTTTTTTTAAGATTTCAAAGTCCATTTTTTGTCAATTTGCCACAAAAAAAGTGGGCAGAGCCCACTTCTTGAGAGACAAAGATATAAATAAATTTTATACCTCCACTCATCGAAGTAAGCACTGCCAGTATGTCTGGCAGCCAAACCTCAAAAAGGGATGGAGCGGGCGACGGGCCTCGAACCCGCGACCCCAAGCTTGGGAAGCTTGTACTCTACCAACTGAGCTACGCCCGCTTCATTACCAAAAAATTTTGGTAAATGGTGCAAATAATATATGAATAAACTAATAAATGTCAAGAATTGCTTTGATAATGGCCATTTTAGACTGCTTATTACTTGCTCAAAGAAATATAACTGTTTAGAGTAGCAACAAAAAATATCCAAGCCAAAATTCAAGGAGTAAGGAATGAAACAGGTAATAAATGTGGGATTGGTTGGTTTTGGAACTGTGGGGAGCGGGACAGCAAAGATATTGCTTACCCAGGAAGAACTTTTAAAAAGACGAACTGGCATTGATATTAGACTTAAAAAGATATGTGATAAAGATATTACAACAGACAGGGGATTTCCAGTTCCAGAAGGAATTTTGACAACCAACATCGATGATATCTTTGAAGATGAAGAGATTGACATCTTTGTAGAACTCATAGGTGGAATAGAGCCTGCTAAGAGCTTTATTCTCAAAGCACTTCAAAAGGGAAAGCATGTTGTTACTGCCAATAAGGCCCTTTTGGCCACTAACGGATTTGAGATCTTTGAAACAGCAAGTAAAAAAGGAGTCGAGGTGGGTTTTGAGGCAAGTGTTGGCGGTGGAATCCCCTGCATCAAGGCGTTAAAAGAAGGACTTGTTGCCAATAATGTTTCTACGGTCCTTGGAATAATGAATGGGACTGCCAATTATATCCTCACAAGGATGTCAGATGAAGGGCTAGAATTTCAAGAAGTCCTAAAACAAGCCCAGGAGCTTGGCTATGCCGAAGCAGACCCAACCTATGACATAGAAGGTATTGATACAGCACACAAACTTGCCATAATGTCAACCCTTGCCTTTGGCAAAAAGGTAAAACTTGATGACATTTTTGTTGAAGGAATCTCCAAAATAAGCCCCTTAGATATCGCCTTTTCTAAGGAGCTTGGTTATAGCATTAAACTTCTTGCCATTGGAAAGCTTGGGACAGACGGAAAGATCGATGTCCGAATTCATCCCACCATGATACCTGTGGAGCACCTTCTTTCCCAGGTAAATGGTGCCTTTAATGCAGTCTATTTTATAGGAGATTCTGTTGGAAAGGTCATGCTCTACGGCATGGGCGCGGGCCAGATGCCAACAGGAAGTGCCATAGTGGCTGACATATGTGATATTGCCAGAAATATTTCAAAGGGTTGTCCTGAAAGGGTTCCGGCCTTATCTTTACCATTTGAAAGTATGGAAGAGGCATTGATAAAGCCTGTTAGCGAGATAACCTGCAAATATTATTTTAGATTTATGGTAAAGGATAAGCCAGGGGTTCTTTCAAAGATATCTGGAATCCTTGGAAAGGAAGAGATCAGCATCAACTCAGTAGTTCAAAAGGGAAGGTCCAATGAAACATCTGTTCCCATTGTTATGCTTACCCATGAGGCCACAGAAGGAAAGGTGAAAAAGGCTCTTAAGGAGATAGACAGTCAGGAATTTGTTTTAGATGAGACCACTATCATTAGAATTGAGGATATGAAGGCACTTGAAGAGGCCTAAAAAGGAGAGCCACCATGAACAATGTCAATGCTGAATTCAACGAAGAATTTGCTCCTATTGAACATCCAGTTGAAAAGTACGTAGTTCTTATCGGGGATGGAATGGCTGATTATCCCATTGATGAATTGGGAGGTAAAACTGTCTTAGAGGCTGCAAGGACCCCGTTCATGGACCTTATTTCAAGACTTGGCGAGCTCGGCCTGGTAAAGACGATTCCAGACGAGCTTCCTCCTGGAAGTGATGTGGCAAATATGGCCCTTTTGGGCTATGACCCCAAAAAATATTACACAGGAAGAGGGCCATTAGAAGCAGCGGCAATGGGTGTGAAGATGAATCCGGAAGATGTGGCCTTTAGATGTAATCTGGTAACCCTTGCCTTTAGAGATGGTAGGGTCATCATGGAGGACTATAGCGCTGGCCATATCTCCACCGAAGAGGCAACTATTCTTATAAAAGAGTTATCAGAGATAGTTAAGAGCAGGTCCTTTGATCTTTATCCAGGGATAAGTTACAGACATCTTCTCCTTTGGAGAGGGGGGCCAGAAGGAATCGCCACAGTACCGCCCCATGATTACACAGGCCAAGATGTCACAGAGGCATGGCGGGTCTATGAAGAAGAACCCTTGCTTTTTGAGGTCCTAAAAAAGGCGATAAATCTTTTTTACAGACACCCAATTAATGAAAAGAGAATAAAAGAGGGGAAGCTCCCAGCAAATGCTATTTGGCCCTGGGGACAGGGTAGAAAGCCAGTTATGGGCACAATACCCCAACATTATGATCTAAATGGTGCAATAATTGCGGCAGTTGATCTTATCAAAGGGCTTGGTGTCTGGGCCGGACTCGAAACTCCCCTTGTAAAAGGGGCAACAGGCTACCTTGATACCAATTATGAGGCTAAGGCTGAGGCTGCTCTTAAGGAGATAAGAGAAAAAGATATTGTGATTGTGCATGTTGAGGCCCCTGATGAAGCAGGGCACATGGGGAATATAAATGAAAAAATCAAGGCCATAGAACGATTTGATAAGGAGGTAGTTGGCCCTGTCTTTGATGGTTTGAAAAACATGGATGTAACCTTCAGGTTACTTGTTGTAACAGATCATTATACGCCAATAAGTTTAAGGACCCATACAAGGGGTCCTGTACCATACGTCTTTTATGACAGCACCGATGTTAAGGATAACCCAGATGCCTTCTTTTCTGAAAAATGGGCCAAAAAGACAGGCGTCTTTTTTGAAAATGGATACAGACTCTTCCCCCATTTTATTGGCGCTGAGCCAAGATATGTAGAACTAGACCCAAAGAAAAAGAAGAGCTCCTAGTATGGGTTTTCCAAATAAAACTGATATCCGATGGGCCAGGGAGCCTTTGATTTATAGGGTCATCTATGGTGACACCGATAAGGCAGGGGTTGTTTATTATGCAAACTATCTGAGATTTTTTGAAATGGGTAGAACCGAATGGATGAGAAAAGAGCTTGGTATTCCATATAAGGGTCTTGAAGATGAGGGAATCCTTTTTCCTGTGGTAGAGACCTATATCCGATATAAGGCCCCTGCCCTTTATGACGACATGATCGAAATACATACGGGACTAGGTGAGGTTAAAAAGGTATCCATTTGCTTTTATTACGAAATAAAAAGGGATGAAAGGGTGCTAGTATCAGGCTTTACAAAACATGGCGCAACGGACCTTAAGGGAAAGCTTACTAAAATCCCTGAAAGGATTTTTAACCGCCTTTCAATAAGTCATTAAGATAAATGGCATATATTCCAGAAGACATCCTTCAGGATATCAAGGAAGCTGCAGACATAAGACAAATTATTCAAGAATTTGTGCCCTTAAAAAAAAGGGGGAAAAACTGGGTAGGTCTTTGTCCTTTTCATCCTGAAAAGGATCCTTCCTTTACCGTCAATGAGGAAAAACAAATTTATTATTGCTTTGGCTGTGGTGAGGGTGGAAATGTCTTTAAATTCTTGATGCGCATCCAGGGCCTTTCATTTGTGGAAGCAGCAAAATCTCTTGCCCAAAAGTATGGTATAAACATACCTGAAAGGCCAACATCCGCCTTTCAAAAAAAGAAAAGAGAAGAAAGAGAACTTTTACTTGAAATAAATAAGCTGGCTTGTGAATATTTTAGAAAAAGGCTCAATGACTCCCTTACAGGAAGAGATGCCATAGAATATCTAAAAAAAAGGGGGCTTAGCCAAGAGACCCAAGATGCATTTCAAGTTGGTTGGGCAGAGGATTCCTGGGACAGTCTCACAAAATACCTTGAAAATAAAGGCTACGACCTTGCTCTTGTCGAGAAAACTGGCCTTATAATCAAAAGGGCAAGTGCAACTGGATTTTATGACAGGTTTAGAGGAAGGATCGTTTTTCCAATTTTAGACCACAGGGGAGATGTTGTCGCCTTTGGAGCAAGGACAATTGATCTTCCTGGCCAGGAAGATCAGCCCAAATACATAAACTCTCCTGAATCACCGGTTTATCAGAAGGGGAATGTCCTTTTTGGGCTTTTTCAGAATAAATCAACCATTCGTCAGGAAGGTTATGGACTCGTTGTTGAAGGTTACATGGATGTTGTCACTTTATGGCAATTTGGCGTAAGAAATGCTGTTGCAACCCTTGGCACAGCCCTTACTGAACAACACGCAAAACGTATGAAGGCAATCACCAAGGACTGGATTCTCATCTTCGATGCGGATGAAGCAGGGCTTAAGGCTGCAAAAAGGGCGCTTCCAATTTGTTACGGTGTGGACATAAGGCCCAAGGTGCTGGTCTTATCAAGTGGCGAAGACCCTGACAGCTTTTTAAGAAGGTATGGAAAATCTGATTTTGACAAATTACTTCAAGAAGCGCCTTCTGGAATAGACTTCTTGATTGAGACGGGTATAAAGCAATTTGGGAAAGACACGGAAGGACGCCTAAAGACTATTGAAGATTTAATTGAGGCCATCTCTCCCATAAAGGATTCTGTTAGAAAATCCCTTTTCATAGGTCACATTTCTCAAAAACTAGGGGTGAGGGAAGAAAGTCTTTGGGAACGCCTAAGTGTTAATTCCTCGCAAAAATTCAAAATAAAAAAAGAAAAAAAACAAGATGAATTCCAAAAGGCCCCAATTAAATCTGTATTTAAGATCACAAACAGGGCTGAAGAAAAACTTCTTGGCTTTATCTTAAGTTATCCTCAATATATTGAAAGTTTTTTGGATATGGGCCTTGAAATATGGCTTAGAGACAAAAAACTTTTAGAGATTTGGAACGCCATTACGAATCTTTTTTCAATGGAGGAAAGTTTTAGCCTTTCTCTTCTTTTTGAACGGCTTGAAGCCAGACCTGAAATAAGGACCTATGCTATGAAACTTGTATCAGATTTTCCTCCATTTTCAGACATAGATAAGATGGCCAAAGAGCTTCTTGATTTTTGTGAAAGACAGAAGAAAAAAATCCTTAGAATGCAACTAGTTGAGCAGTTACGTCAAGAAGACATAAAAGATGGTGAGGATGAAAAAATCTTAAGACATCTTCAAGGACTTAGGTGAATTTTTTTTCTTTATAGTGTAGTTTAATTGGCACAATTTTACTTTTTTCAGTCCTAAAAGGGGAAGGTCATGGTCCTAAAAAAAGGACAAGGTCCTAAATGCTTCACAGGCGAGGAAGGCCATAATGAGCTTCTGGGATCAGTTGCTCCAGTAAATGGTGCTGAAAAGACCTTAGATA
>WFZZ01000207.1 GCA_015489315.1 Deltaproteobacteria bacterium
GTCAGCGGGTTCTTTAAAGTCAGGCTCATCATACTTTGGTTTTTCCCAGATAGCAGTTAGGGACATCTGAGGGACGCCTTCATGGACAAAGTCCATATCAAGATATGCCACGGTCTTTCCATTATAAAGGCAGTGATATTTTCCTGAATCTGTAAATCTTCCAAGGACTGTTGATTCCACCCCCATCTTTTCGGAAAGGGCAAGGAATTCATCAAGTTTTTCCTGGGGAACAGCAACGGTCATCCTTTCCTGGGCCTCTGAAACCAGTATCTCCCAGGGCTGAAGGCCAGGATATTTTAGGGGTGCCTTGTCAAGGTGAAGTTCAAAGCCTCCAGCCTCCTGGGCCATTTCCCCAACAGATGAGGAAAGTCCACCTGCGCCATTGTCCGTAATGGAATTATAAAGCCCCATATCCCTTGCCCTTAGGAGAAAATCCGTCATCTTTTTTTGTGTTATTGGGTCTCCTATCTGGACGGCAGTTGCAGGTGAGCCTTCATGTAGTTCCTCTGAGCTGAATGTGGCTCCATGAATTCCATCCTTCCCAATCCTTCCTCCGCACATGACAATGGCATCCCCGGGCTGGGCCTTTTTTTCATAGGAAATTCTGTTCCCTATCCTTTTTGGCATGACACCCCCTGTTCCGCAAAAGACAAGGGGTTTTCCAAGGTATCTTTCGTCAAAGAGGATGGAGCCGTTGACAGTGGGTATTCCGCTTTGGTTTCCTCCATGCTCTACTCCTTCTCTAACGCCCTCAAATATCCTTTTGGGGTGAAGAAGCCCTTCTGGAAGGGGCTTATCATAGTCTGGTGGTCCAAAGCAAAAGACATCGGTATTAAAGACAAGCTTTGCCCCAAGACCTGTCCCAAAAGGGTCCCTGTTAACCCCGACAATTCCGGTAAGAGCCCCGCCGTAGGGGTCAAGGGCAGAGGGGCTATTATGGGTCTCAACCTTAAAGGCAACATTGAGCTCATCGGTAAAGCTTACAACTCCAGCATTGTCCTTAAATACAGAAAGGCACCAGTCGTCCTTTCCAAGGCGTTTTCGTATATTTTCTGTAGCCCCTCTTATGTAAGTGTTAAAAAGGCTATTTATCTCTTCCTCTCCTTCTGGCGTTTTATAGGTGATTTTGGCATTAAAAATCTTGTGCTTACAGTGTTCAGACCAGGTCTGGGCAAGGGCTTCAAGCTCGCAATCTGTATATCTTGCACCAAGGCCTACGGCCTTTCTCTCTTTAAGGACCCTTTCATCCTTAAGATGGTCTCTAAGTATCTTCATCTCCTTAAGACTTAGGACAAGGACCCTTTCCCTTGAAAGCTTCATGAGCTCTTGATCGCTCATCCTTGAAAGGTCAAATTCAAGGACCTCCACCTCTTGTTTTTCAGTAACTTTGGGGACAAAAAAGAATGGGCTTTTTTCCTGGTTATAAAGCTTACTTATTTCTGAAAAGCTACAGACTGTATGCCTTTCAATAAGGTCATTGGCCAAAAGACCCGTGGCAAGGGATTCTGCCTCTTCCCTTTTAAGGTTTCCCCTTATGAGATAGCCAGTAGATGTATAGACACCTTCTTCCCTAGAAAGCCTCTTTCCAAGGTAAAGTTCAATGGCCTCTTTAGCAGTCTTTCCTTCATTATCCGTAACTCCTGGTCTAAATCCGACCTCTATTAGCCAGTCCCATTTTCCTTCCTGGCCATCATAAATTTTTAAAGATATGGGTTCATTAATTGAATAGACCTGGGTTACAGGGTCTGAAAAGGGACCCTTTGCAAGGGCCTCAAGGTCATTTGGAGAAAGGTCAATATCCACCAGATAGACCTTGTAGGTCCTTATTTCATCAAACAAAAGTCCAAGGTCTTCCCTTGCCCTTTTGGCAGTCTTATTTCCAAGGGCATCCTTAAGACTATTTTTTAGACAGACTTCAATCCGGTTTGGCGTCATTTTCTCTCATCTCCTGGGGCTTCAGTCTGAAAGTGATTTTTAATAGAAAAGGCCAAGGCTTTCAAGGGAGGGGGTGTTGTATTGAACTGGTCAAAAATGCAGTATGTCAAGTTTTGTCAGGCTCTTACCCTTAGTTTTTCATAAATTTCCCTCATATCCTCTGGCATGGGGGCAGTAAGATCGATTCTTTTGTCTAACACAGGATGTTTAAAGGATATACTGAAGGCATGTAACATCTGCCTTTTTATTTCAATTGCTTCACTATTGAGATTTAAGATTTTAGGACCTCCATAGGTTTGGTCACCCAAAATTGGATGCCCAAGGTGTGATAAGTGAACCCTTATTTGATGAGTCCTTCCAGTAACAAGTTTTATTTCCAACAGATCTGAATTAATTAAATTTTCCCTAACCTTAAAGCGTGTAATTGCATCCTTCCCATTCTTGAAATTTACTGCCATTTTGGTCCGTTTTATAGGATGCCTTCCAATGGGCAAATCAACAACTCCTTCTCTATCCTGAATATGTCCCTTTATTATGGCAAGATATCTTTTTGAAAGTTTTCTTTCCTTGAACATATTTGAAAGAGTAAGGTGTACCTCATCCCTTTTGGCAATAATCACAAGCCCACTTGTATCTTTATCAAGTCTATGGACTATACCTGGACGAAGTTTTCCACCTATTCCTGAAAGGTCTTTACAAATATTTAAGAGTCCATGGACCAAAGTACCATTGGTTTTTCCTGCACCAGGGTGAATCACTAGCCCTGGAGGTTTGTTTATTACCAAGATGTATTCATCTTCATAGGAAACAGTCAAGGGTATGTCTTCGGGTTCAATGTCCAGGGGCTCAGGTGGCGGGATGAGGATATGAATGTGCTGTCCCCTTTTTACCTTTTTTTTTGGTAGAAGGTATTTTTCTCCATCAATAGACACGTACCCATCTTGGATAAGGGTTTTTATCCTTGTCCTTGAGATGAAATTTAATTTTTCAGAGAGGAATTTATCTAAACGCTTGCCATCCTCAACTGCTTCTATAATAAATGACTTTTCCTGATTTTGGGATGACAGTGAAGCCTTGTCCTTAAGATATTTTACATTGGACAATTTTGTTAGATGTCGGTTTTCATTTCAAGAAGGATTTCTGGACCTGGTTCGGTTTGGACTTCGTGGATTCCAAATATCTCCTCTATCCCTTTTTCAATTTCCTCCTCTTTTTTGTTTCTTGCAATGGAAAGCTCCTTTACCAAAAGTGTTTTGGCTGTTTCAAGCATTTTTTTCTCGCCAAAGGAAAGGGGCTTATCCATCTGAAGGATATAAAGGTCTCTTAAAACGGCAGCAAGGTCAAAGATTGAGCCTGTTTTTATCCTTTCCATGTATTCCCTATAGCGCCTGTTCCATGTTTGTGGGGTGAATTTGACATCCTTTTCCTCTAGGATTGAATAGACCCTTTCAACTTCTTCAGGAGAAATAATGGAACGAAGCCCAACAGCCTTGGTGTTGTTTTTGGGTATCATGATCTTCATGTCGTTTTCCAAAATTCGCATTACATAAAAGACCAGGGTTGTTCCACCTATTTCTTTTTCTTCAATAGCCTCAATAAGGCCAACACCATGGGCCGGATAAACAGCCAGATCGCCTACTTTAAACATGACTCAAATAACAAGACCTCCCTTGCCTGATAGATAAGAATAATAAAAAACGAAATTATTATAGCATCTTTTGTACTTTTTTAAAAGGGCAGTTAAAAACTCCCTTTTGTTACCATTCAAGCCATTCGTCTTGAGCCTCTTCATAAAGTTTAAAGTGTGTATCTTCACAAACAGGAGGGCCTGCCTTTTTGCCTGGCGGGGTGGCAAAGGCAACACCACCAGTCAAGATGGATTCAACAGTTTCAGTCTTAACTTTTACCCCTGAAAAGATACCTGCCTCAATATCTATTCCACTGGCATTCCAGAATTTTGTGTTGGCCCTTACAAGGTGCATATATGGCCTTTTGATATTTAGATAAATCCATACAGATTTAGCGTCTGGTGAAAGCCTATGGCCAATGACTGAGCCAACCTTAACCTGCCTGTAATAAACAGGTCTTCCTTCTGTCAAGGAGCCAAGTCCCTTGGCTTCAACTATTATATTCAACCCATCAAGAGGCTTAATTACAGAAGGTGGTTCAGAAAGGCCTTCAAGGCGATTTGTTTTAGGCCCTTTGCCGCCTTGAACTGCTATAAAAGGCCCAGTAACAATGGTATCCAGATTTTTAATTCCATCTAAACCAAATTTTGCTCCAACTACCCAGACTTTGGAGTCAGTGGTAAAGAGACTTTCTGCATTTTTTCTAATAACAAGTTCAGCAGTAAGGCCCTTTAAATCCTTATCTATTTCTATATTTTTTACATATCCAATCTCTATTCCATAATATCTAACCTTGGCATTTTCAACTATTGCTTGCATAGTTGGAAAATGCACAAAAATTTTCTTTGAATTTGCATCCTTAGCGCTTTCTTTATCCTTATATAAGGTGAACCTGTGCCACTCTCTCACTCTTTTTCCATGGCCTTCATTAAAAAAAGATATACTTCCCATGACCAAGGAAACAATTGGCTGGCTCCTAAGCTTGAGGCCAGTTCTTATGCTTCCCTTCAATTCAACGCCGCTTGTGCAATAGAATTTGGTTTTGGAGTTAATGAGTCTAAAATACTTTTTATAAAAAAAGGCAGTAACCCTTACCTTATCTTTTCTGGTATCTAGCTTTAGATCACTGACCTCACCAACCTTTATGTGTTTGTAAAATATTGGAGAGCCTGTCATGAGTGGAACAGGGCCCTTTGATTCAAAGATGACAAAAACGCCTCGAGGTTTTAAGTCTGGAATCTTTTTTATAGCCTCAGTAAGGCTATCAAAAAGGTGAAATTTATAACCTTCTGGGACAGGTTTAAGTTTTTTCCCGTAATATCTTTTGGGATAATCAAAGGCAATTCCACCAGATGCAATGGATTTTAAGGTATCCGTGTTTACATCTATGCTGACAGGGGTGATTTTTACATTAAAACCACTATAGTTCCAGAAGACACACCGGTTATTTATAAGATGTTTATACTCATCATAAATGATGAATATGAGATCCACAGTATTATCCGGATTTAATTTGTACCTGGCAACCTCTCCAACCTGTATATGTTTAAAAAATATGGGGGCCCCTGGTGAAAGGGAATGAAGGTCACTTGAAGTGAGTTTATAAAAAACCCCTTCTCTAAATATTTCTTTGGAATGACTCCCCTCTGTAACAAATTTAGTGCAGGGCTCGCCTTCTCCTGGAACAAAAGTTATGTAGGGCCCGGTTAAAAGGGTGCTTACATTTCTGACTCTTCCCAAGCCTATAATAGGTCTTATTACCCAGAACTTTGTGCCTTTTCTTAAAAGGGGTTTAACCATGGGGTTTAATAAGAGATGTGCAGTGACCTTGTATTTTTTGTTGAATTTATCTAAGGAAATCTTTTTTACAGAACCAACTACAAGGCCGTGATAAATAACCTTTGTGATATTTTCAACAAGGCCTTCCCCTGAGTGTATTTTAAGGGTTACATTTATGCCGTATTGGGCATCTTCATAATCCTTATAAAGCTTAAATACATGGCCATTTCTGGCCGGTGGCTGGTCTTCAAAGGTCTTAGGGGTATAAAAGGCCACACCGCCATTTATGAGGGTGGTTAAAGACTCCATCCGTAGTTTAAGACCGTTTATGCCACCTGTTACAGATATGCCGCTTGCATTCCAGAATCTGGAACCTGGCTTAACAAGATGTTTATATTGGGGTTCTATATAAGCGCTTATGGTAACAGTTCCATTACTTGATAGCACATAGCTTTGTATTGAGCCCACTTTGATGTTCTTATAGTAAATGGGAGACTCCCTTTGAAGGGAATGAAGTGCATCAGAGACAAGTTTTATATGAAGGCCTGGTGCATCTTCTGGTATGGGAGGCGGTTCATCAAGCCCCATAAACTCTCTACACGGTTCATTAGAGTTTCCCTTTTGAACAGCAATATATGATCCAGTTAGAAGCGTATTTAATCCTCGTATGCGCCCAGCTGCAATTTCTGGCCTTACTATCCAGAACTTTGCATCCTTAACAAGGCCAGCCTTTGTGCGTGGATCCATCTCAATAATGACTGAGACGGTATCCATGCCTTTATCAACTGTAATATCCCTTACTATTCCAATTGGAAGGCCTTTATACATGACCTTGGTTTTTCCCTCTGTTACACCCTCTGCGCTATGAAAGTGAACCGTTATTTCGATGGGACGTTCTCTAACGGCCTTAAAAAGGAGCCAAAGCCCTATGCAAAGTGCTACAGTAGGAAGAATCCATATGGGGGATATTCCGCGTTTTTTCTTGATTATAGGTTGTTCCATTAAATTTATAACCCTTTGAATAGCTTAACCAATTGAATATTTGATAATTTACTACAAAAAAACCTTTATTACTATATTGAAGGATATATTTAATAAAAAAACTTAGAAATAGTTGACCAATTAATTTGCCAAGATATTATCTTTCATCCTCAAATCTAGAAAGGAGAGAAAGATTTTTAGAATTAGAAAAGAGGTCCTTATTCTTTTTTTTGTTTTGGGATTCGATTTTTCTAGAGGTCTCTGCGGTGGTCTCTTTGGTCTTGGAACTTTAAAAGAAGAAGTAAATTTTTTCCCTCAAGAGACCCTTAGGAGGGTTTTAGATACAAAGCCATCAAGCCTTTTGGTCAAGGAAAGATTTGAATTTCACTACAAAGGTCACCGCTTTTTGGCCAAAACTACCGTAAATCAAGGTCTTCAGGGATATCTTGAATCCATGCTATCAGACGCCCTTGGTGCAAAGACTGCCATCGTCTGCCTTGATCCAATATCAGGTAAGGTTCTGGCCATGGCAGGATTGGATAGAAAAAGGCCTAATAGCCATATCTGGACAGATGAACTGGTGCCTTCAGCAAGTCTTTTTAAGATTGTAACTGCTGCTGCCGCCATGGAATTCTTCAAAATAAGGCCCTATTCTGTGTTTACTTTTAATGGTGGAAAACACACCCTTTACAAGTTTCAGCTAAGGGACAGACACACAAGATACACAAGTTCGGTCACCCTTAAGGAGGCCTTTGCCCAATCAATTAACCCCGTATTCGGAAAGATAGGGAAAAAATATCTTAAAAAAGGGCTTATTTTGAAGATGGCCAAGCGTTTTTTGTGGCAAAGAGATATCCCTTTTGAGCTATCCATAAAAAGGTCACAAATAATAGTAGGAGATAAGGAATTTAACTGGGCAGAGGTGGCAAGCGGATTTAATAAAACCACAAGGCTTACCGCCATGCATGAGGCATTGATCGCTGCAGGCATCACTAATTCAGGCATTGTAATGGCCCCAAATATGATTGATTCAATTTTGAATCTCGATACAGGAAAGGTTGTCTATGAAAGCAAGTTCTATCCACTTATAAGATCTATTAATCCCAAGACATCTTACTTCTTGAAGGAGATGATGGTTTCTACTATTAAAAAGGGGACTGCTAAAAGGGCCTTTAGGCATTACAGAAGGGACAAGGTCTTAAAAAATCTTGTAATGGGAGGGAAGACTGGAACTATTGATAACCTTGACCATACCATACGATATGACCTTTTTTGCGGGTTTGCTTGCACAAAAGACGAAACAAGGTGTATCTCTGTAGGTATCTTCGTTGCACATGAAAGAGTCCTCGGACAAAGGGCAGCAGAATTTGCAAGACTCATCTTTAAAAGATATTTTCAATTGGAAGGAATAAGGGAAGGGAAAGGAAAAAGGTAAATGGCTACTGTTTGCCCGTTTAAAGGGGCCTACTACAA
>WFZZ01000208.1 GCA_015489315.1 Deltaproteobacteria bacterium
ACTTTCCTATTTGCCAACCCTTTTTTACTATGGCCAAAATCCACTTATAGCCATTACTTTGCCCTTTGTAGCGTTTCTTTATCTTTGTATGACATGGTCTTCTGCAATCAATTATTATTTAGGGAAAGGGGCTAGCTGGAAGGGCAGGAGCTATTAAAGATAAGTGCCAGTCTTAAAGGGTGGAAAAATAGCATTTTTTAATTATCATAAAATAAAGAACCGCTAACCTAACCTCATCCTTACACTTAAAGACTCTTTTTTATCGGCCATAGGGATTTTATATGGCTATGTTTAGCAAATATATTCCACCTTAAGTCATTTATTTTAAGAGCCCTGAAACCACTTTTAAAAATTTTGCAAAGCATAAATTGAATTAATTTTTCAGAAGGAGGTGTACTATGAAGGCCTTAAAGATTTTCTCTTTAATTCTTTTGATACTATTTTTCATGGCTGGCCCTATTTGGGCTGCCAGTTATCAATGTAAAGTATATTCCAACAGAAAGGGCACAGTTGATGGAGTTATTGTTGACCTTGGAACAATCATTTACACCGATGGAAGTGGCGGATGGAAGACCTATGTCAAGTGGCCGGGTAAATTTGTTGCCACGGGCCTTAGAACCACGTGGGACAAGGATAATATCCATACTGATTCAGGGATTATTCAAATTAAATTCAAGGCCAAACTTGCTGGCACCAGGAAATGGGAAATTTGGCGCTCAAAACGAAATGTAATCACTGTCCAATTGATAAATAAGGAAACAGGAGAAGTGGTTGCAACAAAGAATATTGATGAAAGGGTGGGACGTCCTAAAACTTATACCTACACCATGGATCAATATTCACCAGACTTGCCAGATGGTTCTGAAATAAATTATATTCTAAAAATTAGCTTTAACAAAAAAGATGGTGCTAGTGGAGATGACGGAACATGCACCTATGAATTTAAAGGCATAGTCAATTAATCAAAAAAGGCGGCCAAAGGCCGCCCTTTTAAAAAGGGATAATTTTTTACACCAAACTTAATGAAAAAACTTCCTGATCAAACCTTTCTCACACCCAAAGGGATTTTTAAAACCGTCTTTTTTGGCCTTTTGATTTTTTTCTTATTTTTCCCTGGCAAAGCTATCCTCTTTGCTTCAAAGATTTCTTCCCCTTCCCCAGGATGCCTTCTTCTTTCAGAAGATGAGGCAATCCACATTGCCTTAAAGAACAATCCAAGGATCAAATCCCTTTCATACCAAATTGAGGGGGAAAGGGCCCTTATCTCTCCTTCTGGAAGCCTTCCTGACCCTATCCTTGGAATTGGTGTCTTAAATCTTCCCACCGACACCTTTTCCATCGACCAGGAGGCCATGACCCAGTCCCAGATAAGAATAACACAAAGGATTCCCTTTCCTGGAAAGCTCAATCTAAAAGAGAACATTCAAAGGCTTAAGACAGATGAAAAAAGCTATGCACTCAAAAAGCTTGCTTTAAACATTAAAAAGGATGTCTCAAGCCTTTGGTGGGAGCTTTATAGGATTGATTCCATACTTGAACTCATAGAAAGAGAAAGGGCCACGCTAAAAAAGATAATTGAGCTTACACACTCAAAATACGAGGCAGGCTCTGGCCTTCAGTCAGATGTCCTTTTGGCACAGCTTGAGCTTACAAAGCTCATTGATAAGGAAATAGAATTTAAGACAAGGATGAAGGATACGGAATCTAGGCTCCTTTTCCTTTTGGGGAAAAAGGAAGGATGCATCGATATAAAAAGGCCGAAGGTGGTTCACCTTAAAAAGATTAAGGATATGGAATCCCTAAAAAAGGAGGCCCTTTTAAAAAACCCTTCCATATTGGAAAAGGAGACGGTTTTAAAAAGAAAAAATCTCATCCATAAACTTAAGAAAAGGGAATATTACCCTGATTTTTCACTAACAGGCGCATACGGCAAAAGGTTTGGAACAAATCCAAACGGGGATGACAGGGCGGATTTTTTGACCTTTATGGTCTCTTTGAATATTCCAATCTTTTTTAAGGCCAAGCAGGGGCAGGAGGTAGTATCGGCTCTAGAAAGGGCAAAGGCCATAGAAAATGAGCTTAGAGACGAAAAAATAAAAGTAAAGGACAGGCTTTCTGGCCTTTTTTCCACCTATAAAGGGCTTTTAAAAAAGGACGCACTTTACACAAAAAGCATCATACCAAAGGCAGAATCCACCCTAAATGCCCTTAAGACTTCCTATACAGCAGGGCGGGCAGACATACTTGGACTTTTAAGGGCAGAGCTTACACTTTATAGATTCAAAGAGGCCCATATAAACGTGTTGTCACGGGCAAAAAAGATAAAGGCAGAGATCTATGCCCTTATTGGAAGA
>WFZZ01000209.1 GCA_015489315.1 Deltaproteobacteria bacterium
CTTAAAGAACCCTCATATAGTTATAAACAAGAAAAGACACATTCTTTATCTCTTTTCAGGAGATACCCTCATGAGGATATATCCTGTTAATCTTGGGCCTGATCCCCTGAACGATAAAATAAAGCAAGGAGATGGAAGGACCCCAGAAGGTCAATTCTATGTCTGCAATAAAAACCCAAGAAGCAAGTATTACAAGGCCCTTGGCCTTAGCTATCCCTCCAAGGAAGATGCCTTAAGGGGATTAAGGTCAGGACTAATCACCAAAAGGCAATATGAAGAAATAATCTGGGCCATAGATCACGGAAAGAGGCCACCTTGGTTTACGCGCCTTGGAGGGGCAGTTTGCATCCATGGTGGCGGCATTGGCTGGGACTGGACAAGGGGCTGTATTGCCCTTAGAAACGCCGATGTTCAGGAACTATTTGAGGTAGTGCCTGTTGGAACCCCAGTTACGATTCTAAGCGGAATACCTAAGAAAAAAGGATTTGAACTCTTTGAAAAGACCTTTATGAAAACTGCATCGAAAAATAGCAAACACAAACGGTTTTCAATGCAGTTTAATTAGAAAAATAAAAGCCCTGGCATAAAAGCCAGGGCGTTACCTCAAAACCTGAAATTAAAAAATTACCTTATTTAACAATAGCGCCTTTTGCGCCGCTTGCTACCATCCTGGCATATCTTGCAAGATAGCCTTCCTTAATTTTGGGTTCTGGCACCTTCCAGGAAGCCTTTCTTTTACCTAACTCTTCGTCACTTATCTCTATATCAAGCCTTCTTTTTGGAATATCAATGGAAATAATGTCCCCTTCCTTGACAAGCCCAATAGGGCCGCCATCTGCCGCCTCTGGCGAAATGTGCCCAATAGCTGCCCCCTTGGTTCCACCGCTAAAGCGGCCATCTGTCAAAAGAGCAACCTCTTTATCAAGGCCCATACCTACTATGGCAGAAGTCGGGGAAAGCATCTCGGGCATACCTGGACCACCTTTAGGGCCCTCATATCTTATGACAACCACATCTCCCGGATTAATCTTACCGCCAAGTATTGCACTATAGGCCTCATCCTCAGACTCAAAGACCCTTGCAGGCCCCTTATGAGTGAGCATTTCAGGGGCAACGGCAGACTGCTTTACCACAGCCCCATCTGGTGCAAGGTTCCCATACAAAATGGCAATACCCCCTTCCTTGTGATAAGGATTTTCTATGGGCCTTATAACATCATGATCAAGGACCTTAAACTTAGAAAAATTCTCCTTTAAGGTATTTCCTGTTACGGTCATCACATCTCCATTTATGATCCCGAGTTTGTCAAGCTCGGTAAATATGGCCTGTATCCCGCCTGCCAGGTCTAGTTCCTGTAAGCTATGGGGGCCTCCTGGTATCATATTACAAAGGTGTGGGGTTTTATGGCTCATTTCATTAAAGACCTCAAGGGGAAGATCTACCTTGGCCTCATTAGCAATGGCTGGGACATGAAGAACTGTATTTGTAGAACAACCAAGTGCCATATCCATGGCAATGGCATTTTGAAAGGCCTCCTTTGTTGCTATATCCCTTGGCTTAATACCCTTTTCTACCAGCTCCATAACCTTCATACCAGCAAGTTTGGCTAGTCTATATCTTTTGGCAGATACTGCCGGAATTGTGCCATTTCCTGGAAGAGCGAGTCCAATGGCCTCTGAAAGACAATTCATCGAATTTGCCGTAAACATACCCGCACAGGAACCACAGGTCGGACAGGCCTCATCTTCAAGGCTGCAAAGCTCTTCTTCACTCATCTTTCCCGCCTTTACCTGACCAATTCCTTCAAAGACAGATATAAGATTGACCTTTTTGCCATGCCAGTTGCCTGTAAGCATTGGGCCACCACTAACAAGAATCGCTGGGATATTTAGACGAAGCATGGCCATTAGCATTCCAGGTATTATCTTGTCACAATTTGGCACAAGGACCAGTCCATCAAAAGGATGTGCCATTGACATGACTTCTACCGAATCGGCAATAAGCTCTCGGCTTGCTAGGGAATAGCGCATTCCAAGGTGATTCATTGCTATTCCATCACAAATTCCAATGGCTCCAAATTCCACAGGGGTGCCGCCTGCCATCCTTATTCCGGCCTTAACTGCATCCACCACTTGCCTTAGATGTATATGTCCAGGAATTATCTCATTAAATGAATTTACTACACCAATTATGGGCCTTTTTATCTCCTCATCTGTATAGCCCATTGCCTTAAAAAGGGACCTATGAGGTGCCCTTTCTATGCCCTTCTTCATTTTATCGCTTCTCATATAATGTGCTCCTTTCAATTACCGATTACTTCCAGACCTTAATCCAAACAGGCAGGTCCTTGGAAAGCCTTTTGAAACGCCTGTCACTGTAAATCTCTTTACTCCTTTTGTAGTTGGCTATCAATATGGTTTGTGGACGAATCTCTTCTTCTAAATAGCGTTCAAATTCCCTTTCTCCCTCTGTTAAAGGACAGAAATAATAAATTATGTCAAATTCTGAATATCTGGGAAAGGTCCTTAGGTCTTCCTCAATAAGCTGATGGGGCTCAAAGAAGTCTCTTGCGATCTCTAGGGAGGCCTCATCCTTTTCAAGCCCATAAACAGAAAATCCGAACTGCTCTGCAAAAAGCATTACATTTCCAAAGCCGCAGCCAATATCGATAAATTTCAGGGATGAAAGGTCTCTATTCAGAACATTTTCACAGTAGTCAGAAACCAAAAGAAGTTCGTCAAAGACCTGCCTCGTATCCATTGCCACAAAGGGATACTCCCTGGTGGTCTCATTTTTGGTGAGGTGTTGAATTCTCCTTGAAAAAAGCCCAATAAATCTATTTATAACACCAAGCAAATAATCTCTTTCTGGGTTTGCCATTTTGCCTTCCTGTTACATCTTTTCCTTTTTGGGCATGGGCCCCTTTTTGGCCGGCTTATTTTCTGGGAAAAACATATTTGTTACGTCCTTATTATTCATAAATATCTTTCCATCCGGGGTTATGTTTATGTTAAGGCTTTCAACCAGCTTGCCACCTGTCTCTTTTCGTTCCCCAAATGCAGATACCATAGCCAAGATCTGGCTGGCACCGGAATTTCCGAAAAGCTCATTAAAAATGGCCATGAAATTATCAGGATTTTCTATTTTCACATCCAAAGAGCCGGTAGCCTTAAACTTTGCCTTTGGATCACTTTTTACCATTAAATCCATATTAAAAAGGCTTTGGGGAACTCCTAGAATGGATGCCATGGAGTAAAGGATTATTGGTTTTTTCTGAAGGCGAGTCAAAAATTTTGCAGTCAAATCTGTCTTTATTGCATCAGGACTTCTTTTTGCCTTTAAGAAGGATTTGTCATCAATAAATTCCAGAATTGAAGGAATATCCTGTAGCTTTAAATGCAGGTTTGCAGCCTTAAAATATTTATCAAAAAAGCCTGAAAAAAGTCCTGAATAACCAGTAGTTAACCTTAAGCTATTATTTCCATGTCCTTTTCCGTCAAAACCTCCTGATATCCATAAAGAAGAAAGGGAGACTGTCTTTGTGGCATTATCGTCGGTAACATCTAAGCCACTTAATTTCATTTCGGTATTTGCACTATTAATAAGTGATAAAAGTTTGTGCAAAATTTCATTTAGATACTGGCTTAAAAGTGTATCCCTTTTCTTATCATCTTTAATATTTGATACCTTTTCAAACCTTTCTCCAAGATCATTAAAAAAGCCCTTTGGAAATTGTCTTCCCTTAAATTTAAACACAAAATTAAGCTCTTTGAATTTCCCATTTTTCACAAGGGAAGATTCCTTTGATTTGGGCATGTTTAAATAAACTGACTCTACCTTTGTATTGCTATCTGCCTCAAACTCCCTTGTGTTTGCAAATTTTCTAAGCTTACTTTCAAAGGAGACATTATCAG
This sequence comes from Deltaproteobacteria bacterium, assembly GCA_015489315.1. Lineage (GTDB taxonomy): Bacteria > Desulfobacterota > Dissulfuribacteria > Dissulfuribacterales > QOAL01 > JAADCZ01. The sequence goes on from WFZZ01000209.1 coordinate 3,915, forward strand.
TCCCTAGGCTCATCCCATCTCGAGTTTTCATTAAAAATTTGGAAATTTTTACCCTTTCACTCCCGCCATTTATCAAATTTACCAAGATTTCCAAGGAATTTAGGGCATTTTTTATCTCTTTTACAGATATCTTCTCTGGATCTTTAAATAAGTCTGAAAGGGTCCTTTTTGCTTCTATTACCTTTTCTAGGTTCTTACCGGACACGTGGGATAAAAAGGAAATGTTGCCAATGGTTATCCCGCCTTCGTGATTAATATCAGTATTGTTGCCTGTGCCATCATCCTTGATATCTAGATTAATATTTCCAAGCTCACCCTTAATATTGTAATTCCACACCTTGGTTACATTATTGGATGATATGCTATAATGACTATCGATTTTGTCCAGTGACAAAACAAGGGTGCTATTTGCATCCCTTA
>WFZZ01000210.1 GCA_015489315.1 Deltaproteobacteria bacterium
CATAAATTCAACTGGCAATTCCGGAATGGGCACAGGGGGCATGGGTGATACCCGTACCGGGATAATTGGAGCTCTTCTTTGCCAAGGGTATGATCCATTTGACGCTGCACGCCTAGGGGTCTATGCCCACGGAGCTGCAGGGGACCTTTGTGCCAAGGTAAAAGGCCCCTATGGATACCTTGCAAGTGAGATGGCCGAATTTTTGCCGAGGATTTGGCAAGAAGTAAATCAGGCGATTTTCTAACGTCTTTTTTGCTGTCCTTAAAAGAACCAACCCAAAAACAAATAGTCTTTGGCTGGGCCATGTATGGCTGGGCCAATTCGGCCTTTAGCACCGTTATTGTGTCAACGCTTTTTGGCCCTTATATCTCAAATATTGCAGCAGGACTCGGAAAAATTAATCTTTTTTCATTTTCCATAGACCCGTATGCCTTTTATCCCTTCTGCGTATCCATATCGGTCATCCTCCAGTTCTTTTTCTTACCAGCAATAGGAGCTCTTTCTGACATCTATCATAGAAAAAAGAAATTTCTTATCCTTTTTGCAGTCCTTGGAGCCCTTTTTACTGCCCTTCTTTTTCTGTCCAGGCCGCTAACTTACCTTTTTGGGAAAAATTTGGGCATTCTTGCTACCGGTCTTTTTTTCATTATGGCAAATTGTCTTTTTGGGGCATCTGTGGCTATCTATGATTCCTATCTCCTCGATATATCAAGCCCCGAAGAAAGAGATTCTGTAAGCTCCTTTGGCTGGACACTGGGGTATCTTGGCGGAGGTATTTGTCTGGCAATCTGCCTTTTATTTTTCTGGATTTTTTCAAGTAAAGACCTTGCTACCAGAATTTCCTTTTTATTTACTGGCCTTTGGTGGCTTTTCTTTACCATTTTGTTCCCGCTAAGACTTTTGCCATATGAACCCCGAAAATCATTAAAAGGTAAGGTAGTATTTCCGGATGTAATAAAAGAAACCATTAAAAGGCCCTTTTCGACCCTAAAAAGCCTAAAAGATTCGCACAATCTCCTTAAATTTTTCCTGGCATATCTTTTTTACAACGATGGCATCCAGACAGTAATCGTGGTTGCAAGCCTTTTTGCAGCATCTGAATTAAAAGCCGGGCCAGAGATACTGACCATCCTGATACTTTTCATACAATTTTGGGCCTTTGGTGGCTCCCTTCTATTTGGAAAACTGGCTGAAAGGATGGGAACCAAAAAGGCCATAATCCTTTCCCTTTTTGTTTGGTGTGCCACTACCCTTTATGCCTATCTTTTCCTTGATTCGATTCGTGGGCTTTTTATCCTTTCATTTTTTATTGCCCTTGTCCTTGATGGCACCCAGGCCCTAAGCCGCTCCTTCTTTTCAAAGCTGATAAAGAAGGGAAACGAGGCAGAGCTTTTCTCCTTTTATCAACTTGGTGAAAAGGGCACATCCTGGCTAGGCCCCTTCTTTTTTGGACTCGGAGTAGAAATGACAGGAAGCATCAGGTCTGCAATTCTTTCCGTTTTGTTCCTTTTAATTGTTTGCAATTTTCTTATGTTCTTGGTAAAAGAACCCAAACAAGAAGGCTCACCTGTTTCGTGGAGATTTTAATGCCGAAGGTTTCCTATGCAAAACCCTTGGCCAAGAAATATGAAAGGCTTTTCAATACATGTGAAATTCTGCCCGAACACTTTCAGCAGGTTGACCATATAATCAAAATGATATCCCAAAACCAAACCAGATATGAAAGGCTCGAAGATGAGCTTGGCATTCCCTGGTATTTTGTTGCTGCCATCCACAGCCTTGAATGCTCCCTCGACTTTTCCAAGCATCTTCACAATGGCGATCCACTGACTCATAGAACCATTCATGTGCCAAAAAACAGGCCAAGATACGGAAATCCCCCTTTTACATGGGAGGAAAGTGCTATTGACGCGCTAAAGATGAAAAGGCTTCATATGGTAAAGGACTGGTCACTGCCACACCTTCTTTACAAGATGGAGGAATATAATGGATGGGGCTACAGGCTCTATCATCCATATTGCCTTTCACCATACCTTTGGTCATTTACAAATCACTATACGTCAGGGAAATATGTATCAGACGGTCGGTGGTCTGACACTGCTAAGTCCCGCCAGTGCGGTGGCGCTGCAATAATTAAACGCCTAGAAGAACTGGAAATAATCACCTTAAAACATGATCACGAAACATATATTCATGGAACATTTAAAGATATAATTCCGAAAAAAAACCCTTTATTTTTTTATTCCCTTAAAAAGGAAGACAATGTCAAAAAACTTCAAAGATTTCTAAATGAATATCCTGGCATTTCCCTTCGCATTGATGGAATTCCAGGGCCAAGGACATCACTGGCTGTAAAAAAACTCTTTATAGAAAAAGAGGTGAATCTTGCGCATAATTCATACAGATACAGACGACTTAGGCAACCCATTGCATGGAGGGCAACCAGTTCGAACTTATGAAATAAATAAAAGGTTAGCCAGTAGGCATAATATTTTAGTGTTAACTTCAACCTATTTAGGAGCAGAAAAAAAATGTAAAAAAGATGGCATTCAATATGAAAGAATCGGTATTCGATTACCCGGTCTGGGATTGTCACCACATCTAAGTTTTTTGACACTTCTGGGGCCTAAAATAAAAAAAACTCCTCATGATCTAGTTGTTGAAGAATTTACTCCACCTATTGGATTTTGCCTACTGCCGCTTTGGACAAAAAAACCGGTAGTTTCTATAATTCAGTGGTTTTTTTTTGAACAATGGGAAAAACGCTATAAACTTCCTTTTGCAAAGTGTATGCACTATTTAGCAAGCAAAAACATCTATAAG
>WFZZ01000211.1 GCA_015489315.1 Deltaproteobacteria bacterium
CATCCAAAAACAAGAATTTTTTATGGAAGGGTTAAAAAGAAAGAGATTCTTAAAGAATTTGATTTTCCCTTTGTGGCGAAGGTACCTATCGGGATTTCAAGGGGACTTGGAACTTTTCTAATAAGGGATGAAAGGGATTTAGACCAGTATCTAAAAGGGACCACCAGGTGCTATTTTCAGGAATACATTGAAACCGACCGGGATATAAGGGTTGTGATAATAGGAAAAGAGGTGATTCTTTCCTACTGGAAGGTGCAGGAAGGGACGGATTTTAGGACAAATGTCTTTCAGGGGGGAAGAATTGACTTTTTAGAGGTGCCAAAGGAGGCCATAAGACTTGCCAAAAGGTTTTGCAATTTATCAAATATTGACCATGCTGGTGTTGACATAATCATGTCAGAAAGGGGCCCTTTACTTCTTGAAGCAAATATCCATTTTGGAAGGGAAGGATTCAGGGAAAGGGGCATTGACTACAAGGAGGTCCTTAAAGAGCTTGCCGACTCTCATAGGATTTGATCTCCTCTAAAAGGGCCCTTTCGTCAATGGTCAAAAGCCTTCTTTCCTTCATCAAAAATCTTCCTGCTACCATTGTGTCTGTCACATCCCCTGCCTTTGCCACATAGACAATCTGGGATACTGGGTGAAAGCATGGACGAAGGTGGGGGCTATCAAGATCGATGATAAAAAGGTCTGCATGGGAGCCCTTTTCCAGGGTCCCAAGCCTTTTATCAAAAAGGGCAACACCTGCGTTTAGGGTAGCCATTTGAAGGCAATCTTCTGCCTTAACCACCTCTGGGGCAAGGTTTTTCCCCTTTGGAAGCTTTGCGCAAAAATCCATTTCAGAAAGCATATCAAGGTCATTGTTGCTTGCCGCACCATCTGTTCCCAAAAGGCAATTTACACCCCTTTCAAGGAGCCTAAATAGAGGCATTATTCCAGAGCCAAGCTTAAGATTGCTCTCAGGGCAGTGACAGCAGTTTACCTTTCTTTTTGAAAGGATATCCATGTCCCTTTCATTAAGCCATACGGTGTGAAAGGCAATGACCCTTTCATCCAGAATTCCGAGGTGATCCAGATATTCAACCGGGGTCTTTCCGTGTATTTTTTGTATCTCCTGATATTCCCATTTTGTTTCAGAAAGATGTATTATTAGGGGGATACCAAGCCTTTCTGAAAGGCCCTTTGCCCTTAACAGGATGTCCCTGTTGCAGGTATAGGGCGTATGGGGAGCAACAACCACATTTATAAGGGAATCTTTCTTAAATTCCTCATAAAGGGAAATGGTCTCAGTAAGGGCCTTTTTGGGGCTGTCAAAGGAAGGGGTTGGAAAATCAAGAAGCCCTTCCCCAAGATATGCCCTAATTCCCACCTCTTTGGCCACCTGGCCAATGACCCTTTCAAAAAAGTACATGTCAACAAAGGCAGTAGTGCCAGAGCGAATCATCTCTGCACAAGAAAGCCTTGTTGCAAGACGAATGAGCTCAGGAGTTAGGGACCTTTCCCTTGGAAAGATGTATTTTTCAAGCCATGTCTTAAGGGGAAGGTCATCGGCAAGGCCCCTAAACAGAACCATTGGGGCATGGGTATGGGAATTTATAAGACCAGGGGCAATAAGCCCGCTTGGTCTATCCACCCTTTCAAAATTGGGATATTTCTTAATAAGGTCCTCTTTCTTCCCTGTATCAATTACAAATCCATCCCTTATTGCAAGGGCACCATGCCTTAAAGGGGCCTTTTTCGAAGAGACAATCAGGTATTCTCCTGTTATTAATATCCCGTTATGATTCATATTCTTTTAATTCCGTAAGTAGCCCTTCAAGCACTCTGGAAAGCCTCACCTCTGCCCTTTGGGCCTCTTCTATAACATCTTCAATGTAGATGGGTTCAAAATCATCCGGATTATTTACATTTGCAATCACTGAAATGCCAAGGACCTTCATACTGGCGTGAACCGCCACAATCACCTCTGGAACAAGGGACATGGCAACTGCATCCGCCCCAATATGCCTCAAGTATCTGGTCTCTGCCGGGGTTTCAAGCTGAGGTCCTGGCACTGCCACAAAGACCCCTTCCCTTAAAAGTATCCCAAGACTTGCCGCAACACTCCTTGAAAGCTCCCTTAGTCTCCTGCTATAGGCCCTTGACATATCGGGAAACCGAGGGCCCCACTCTTCCCAGTTTTCCCCCCTCAAGGGGCTTTCAGGGATTAGATTGATATGGTCCTTTATGAGCATGAGATCCCCTGACTCAAAATTGAGATTAAGCCCACCTGCTGCATTACATGCAATAAGAATCTTTGAACCCAAAAGGGACATGACCCTTACAGGAAGGGTGAGCTCCTTTGTGGAATAGCCCTCATAGTAGTGAAACCTTCCCTGGAAAAGGGCGCATCTTGTCCCACCAATTCTCCCAATAAATAGCCTTCCCTTATGATCCGGGGCAGTGGAAACAGGAAAATGCGGGATGTCTTTATAATCGAGCTCAAGGCCTACATCCATCTTTTCAACCAGGCCACCTAGCCCAGTGCCAAGCATGAGAGTAACAGTTGGTTCAAAGGGGATGCGTTTTCTTAAAAACTCCCTTGCCTCTATTACCTTTTGGAAATAATTGTTCATTTCCCCTCCCTGAGCCCAGTTTTGGTTTTATTTTGGAAATTGAACAACATGGGTAAAATCAAATTCATGTCTTGTCAATCGGGACCTGACTAGATGGACAAATATCTTTCAATATGCAATTTTCACAATCTGGTCTTCTCGCCTTGCAGACCTTTCTTCCATGGTCAATTAAAAGATAGGTGATGAGTCCCCAGTCTTTTTTGGGAATCTTTTTCATAAGGTCCCTTTCTATCTTTACCGGGTCCTTTTCCTTTGTAAGGCCAAGTTTATAGGCAATGCGTTTTACATGGGTGTCAACGGCTATTCCCTCAATCTTTCCATAGGCATTGTAAAGGACCACATTTGCAGTCTTTCTGGCAACCCCTGGAAGCTTGATGAGCTCTTTCATGCTGTCTGGGACCTTTCCACCATATTTTTCAACAATCATTTTAGAGGCAGCCTTTATGTTTTTGGCCTTGTTTCTGAAAAAGCCTGCTGATCTTATGAGCTCTTCAATCTCGTGGACGTCTGCCTCTGCCATGGCCTTTGGTGTGGGAAACCGTTTAAAAAGTTTAGGTGTGATCTTGTTTACCCTTTCATCAGTACACTGGGCAGACAGTATCACTGCCACAAGAAGCTCAAAGGGGTCATGGTACCTAAGGGCGATTTTTGCCCTTCCATATTCCCTTTTAAGCCTTTTTATAATCTCCTTTATGCGTTCTTCTTCACTCATTTTCTAGAACCTCACCAATTTTCTGTAAATGGCACCTGCACCGATCAAAAAGATATGGGGAAGACTTACACAAAGAACTGGATTAAGGGCCCCGGTCTTTCCCATGGAGACAAGCATATTCCAGATAGTCCAGACAAGAAAGGAAAGCCCTGTCCCCACAATGAGGCCTATGGTAGCACCCTGATGCACTCTATAAAAGACTATTGGCAGGCACAAAAAGAGAAGGCTTACCCCAAGAAACGGATAAAATATTTGTGAAAGAATCACCGTCTCCTGAAGGTAATAGGGAAGGCCAGCTTCCTTTAGCCTTTTTAGCATGAAATAGAGCTCATCCAGGGAGGCCTCATCAATGGGCTTTTTTACAGAGGTCAGGTACTTGGGTGTAACTGGCAAGTCAACTGTTTTTTTATCGAAAAAGCTAGACTTTTTTCCGTTATTGATCATGAGGCCTTTTTTAAATATCCATTTTCCACCTACAAAGTGGACCATTTTTCCTGCCAGGAATTCTTTAAGGTTATATTTTTTGTCAAAGGTCAGCCATTTTACATTTGAAAGGACTTTTGTACTTGGATCAAGTATCCTGGCAGCTAAAAGGGAGTTCTTACCCCTAAAAAAGAGCTGACCCTTATGGATGACCGGGCCCTTGTCTGTCTTTTTCCCAAGTTTCATGGATAGAATTTCTTCAGCAGTATCTTGACTTTTGGGAATTAGATAGAGATTCATCAAAGTAAAAAGGACTGCCAGTAAAAAGGATAAAAAGAGAATGGGTCTAAATATCCTTTCAGGTGTAATTCCAATGGTCCTCATGGCCAGGATCTGTTTTGTCTTACCAAGAATAAGAATGGAAAGGATTCCAGAAAGGACAATGGCAAGGGGGCTAATCTGAAACATTATTTTTGGACAGAGAAGTAGAAAATAGACAACAATGGTTAAAAAATCCACCCCTTGCTCAAGAAAGTCAGGGAGATTTTCAAAGGCATCTATCAAGAGATAAAGCCCTGTAATGCCAAAAAAAAACACGAAAAGTATTGAGAGGAAGCTTTTTGAAATGAGCCTTTCTGCCAACATCTCTAGTTCAGGATTGGGCCTCTTTTTTCAAGGCGCCTTATGGTTGCGAAGGTCAACAAGGCAAATAAGACATTTGGTATCCAAACGCCAAGAAAGGGGGAGAGAATCATTTCATCAGCAAGGATCGTTCCAAGGATAATTGTTAAATAGTAGCCTAAAAAAGCGGAAAGCCCTGCACAAATCCCAATAGAATATCCTGTCCTTCCAAAAAAGATTCCAAGCGGGGCTGCCAAAAGCCCCATTATTAGTGAACTAAAGGGTATTCCAAGCCTTTTGTGAAATTCAATCAAATAGTTTTTCCTGGCACTTTTTGAAACACCTGGGTCATGCCCCTTTTTAAAAAGTTCAAGGGTTGTCATCTCTCCCCTTCTCTTATATTTTTCTTCCTTAGGTGTAGAAAGGGAAAGCACATATTTTTTAAAATCAATTGAATCAAGGGCGGTGAAGTCATCATTTATATTTAACAGTTTTCCTTCAAATAGCTTTAGGGCTACCTTGCCTGTTTTTTGGTCAGTATCTAGTTTTCCCCTTTTTGCAAGAATTGTGTAGTTGGCCTCCTTTTTTCTGGAATCATTAATAAAAACACCGTTGAAGTTTCGTCCATTCTTGGTTGATTTATCCACAAAAAATGTAAGGCCCTTAAAGGGTGAGAAAAATCTTTTTTCAGGAATTCCCTTCATTAGGACCTTTTCTGTGATGTTTTTCATAAAGTGCCTTGTGTGAAGTTTTGCGTTTGGGACAATAAAGGCAGAGACGAAAATGCCCACAAGAAAACTTAGAAAGGAAAAGAATATTACAGGAGATAAAAGCATTCTGGGATTTGTCCCGCAGGAAAAAAGTGCAATAATTTCACTATCCCTTGAGAGTCTAATAAATCCAATAAGCATGGAAAGCAATGTGCAAATTGGAATTAGAACAAATAGAAAGATTGGAAGCATCAAAAGGTTAAGCCATAAGAATTCTTTAAATGTGATCCCGGCAGCCAAAAGGGGTTCTATATGTGTAAAGATTTTTCCGGTAAGAAAAAGAAGACTCATGGCCCCAAGGGAAAAAAAGAATGGCAAAATCACCTCTTTTGCTACTAGCTTAAAAAGGAGTTTATTTACCATGAAAGGTAGTTTCTAAATATTCGTTTACTGCATCTTGCCAGTGTCTCATGGGCTTTCCAGTAATTTCCCTGAACCTCTTGCTGCTTAGAACTGAATACTTTGGCCTTTTGGCAGGGCGCTTGAAATTGTCACTTTTAACAGGCTTTATTTCTACCTGCCTTTTTAGGAAATCGCATGAAAACCGTGCCAGCTCATACCAGGTGCAGGCCCCGGTATTCGTGCAGTTAACTATGCCCCTGGCTCCCTTTTCATAAAGGAGCCTGACACCAATTGCCAGGTCCTTAGTAAAGGTGGGAGAGCCCCTTTGATCATTTACCACAGATAGACTATCCCTTTCCTGAGAAAGGCCCAGGATGGTTTTGATAAAGTTTGGCCCGTTTTCTCCAAAGAGCCAGGAGGTTCGAATTATCAGGAAATCGTTCATGTTTTCCATGATATTTTTTTCACCCAAAAGCTTTGATTCTCCATAGGCATTTATGGGGGAAGGCCTTTCTTCCTCTTTAATGGGAAAGGAAAAGTTTCCGTCAAAGACATAATCGGTACTTATGTGAATAAGCATGGCCCCAACCTCTTTACATGCAATTGAAAGGTTTAAGGGCCCTGTCCCATTAATTAAAAAGGCCATATCCCTTTCTGTTTCACACTGGTCAACCTTTGTGTAGGCAGCACAGTTAAGGACAAGATCTGGCATTATTTCCTGGAATTTTCCCCTCAATTTGTCAAGGTCTGTTATATCAAGCTCCCTGTGGGAAAATGGAAAGATGGAAAATCCTTCCCTAAAGGCCTTTACTGCGTCTTGGCCTAGCATACCTTTTGCGCCTGTAATTAGGACTTTTTTCATGGCTGAAGGGCCTTACCGTAGTGTTTTTTGTAATAGTCTTTATATTCTCCTGAGATTATACGCTGCCACCAGGTCCTATTTTCCATATACCAGGAAACAGTCCGTGATATGCCCTTTTCAAAGTCTGTTTCCGGCCTCCAGGAAAGCTCTTTTTTTACAAGGGTTATATCCATTGCATAGCGCCTGTCATGGCCGGGTCTATCCTTTACAAACTCTATCAGGTCCCTGTCCTTTTTAAGGATTTCTAGTATCTTTTCTATGACTTCAAGGTTTGTAAGCTCGCATTCCCCGCCAAAATTATAGATGGAGCCAGGTTTCCCCTTCTCAAGGGCACAAAGGACCCCCCTGCAATGGTCTTCCACATAGATCCAGTCCCTTATATTCTTTCCGTCTCCATAGACAGGAAGCCTTCTGCCTGAAAGGGCATTTATTATCATAAGGGGAATGAGCTTTTCAGGGAACTGAAAGGGCCCATAGTTATTTGAGCACCTTGTTATCACTACAGGGACATTAAAGGTCTTCCATGCCGCACGGCAAAGAAGATCAGATGCGGCCTTTGATGCAGAATAGGGGCTATTCGGCCTTAATTTGTCCGTCTCCTTAAAGGGTGGATCGTCCTTTCCAAGGCTTCCATAAACCTCATCCGTTGATACATGGAGAAAGACCTTGCCGCGTCCTGCCCTTCTGAAACAGTCAAGGAGATTCTGGGTGCCAAGGCAATTTGTGGTCAAAAAGGGCATTGCGCTGTGGATGGACCTATCCACATGGCTTTCTGCAGCAAAGTTTACAACTGCATCCACCTCATCCATAAGGAGAAGGACCGTCTTTTCATCTTCAATCCTTCCCTTTACAAACCTGTATCTTGGGTCATCCTTTATGTCATGAAGGTTTTCAAGGTTCCCAGCATAGGTGAGGACATCGAGATTTATAACCTCATAGTCCCTTTCCTCTAAAAGTAGCCTTATAAAATTGGAACCGATAAATCCGCAACCGCCTGTTACAAGGATCTTTTTCATTCCTCTTTTTCTCCTAGGTCATCCCTTGATTAAAACACAAAAGAGTTGATGCTTTAATTCCTTTTTTTGCCTGTTGGGCCAGCCAAGCCACCAGGGGATATCCTGCCTCAGTAATATCTTGTAGTCCCTATTTTTACTTTTAAGGTCATTTAATAGCGTTTGAATGTCTTCTCTTTCCGAGATCAGGATTAGATTTTTTGCCGTTTTTTTATCGATTTTTGTAAGATTTTGGATGGGTCCTTTCTTGTCAAGGTAAAAGGAAAGCCTTGTCCTAGTCCTTGTTCCCATGTGATAATAGGAAATATTAAAGGTTTCCAGAAGTGTTTTATCAAGTGCCTTTACCCTTTTTGCAAAGGCCCTTTCTGTTGAAAAGCCGTCAAAATAAGACTTTTCAATGGAAATAAAGCCCCCTGAAAGGATAAATCCGGTAAATATCAAACTCAAAACGGTATGCGTGACCATATCCCTTTTAAGAAAATGGAAAATAAAAAGTGCCCCGAAAAGTATGATGATGCCATGAATTAAGATGATTATTAAAAGGTTTTTTGGAAAAGGAATGTCACTTTTAATAAGGGCATAACCTGCCAAAAGGCACAGTAAAAGGGATATTATCAAGAAAAGGCCACTTTGAATTTTAATGGCCCATTTTGTCAGGCTGTCTTTTAAGGATTTTTCCAGTTCAAATATAAGCCCTATAAATATGGCACAAAAGGGCAAAATTGGAAGTATATAATAACTCCTTCTTGAGCCAGCCAGTGTAAAGAGAAAAAAGATGGCAAGGATGGATAGACCCAACCACTTTGCCTCGTAGGGAAGCTCCTTTAACCTTTTAAAAAAGATGATAATTGACAGTAAAAAGATGGGTGTCCAAGGGAGCATCCAAATTGGTAAAAATTCAAGATACATAAAGGGGGTGCCTTTATGGTCAAAGGGCTTAATGGCCCTAGTAACGCTTTCATGAATGGCCATACTAATCCAGTTATAGCCACTGGTTGTAGAAGTGATTTTTGAAAGTAAAAAGGGAATTACATAAAGAAAAAGGCCCAATAAAAAGGCCCCTATTACCCTAGGCCTTAAAAAAAGAAAAAAGCGCCGTGAAAAAACAATATCTATACCGATTAAAAGAAGAGGAATTACTACACCCACAAGCCCCTTCATATGCCCTGAAAGGGCAACAATCACCCCTAAAAAAAGAAACAAAAACGGATTTTCTTTGTCCCTTATAAACCAGTAAAAGGTTACACTAACTGTTATAAAAAGGACATTTAACATGTCAGGGGCAGCAAGTCTTCCCCAGATAAGTACCCCGTAGGATGTAAAAAAGATTGCAGTACTTACATAAGCGGCCGCAATGCCAAAAAGCCTTTTTGAAAGGATAAAAATCGATAGGGCCGAAAGCAAAACAGATATTGCGACAGGGATTCTCAGGGTGAACTCATCAAGTATGCCCCTTATCTTGTAAACACCAATTACAAACCAGTACGGGATAATGGGTTTTGTGACATAGGGAGTGAAGAGACAGGTGGGATGGAAATAGTCTCTTCTAAGGAGCATTTCCCTTACAACTTCTGCAATTCTCCCTTCTGCCTTTCCCAACTGAGGAAGGCCAAGATTGTAAAAATAGATGAACCCTCCTACCAGGAAAAGTAGGAGGGCAATTGTGAGTCTACTTGAAAAAGTGGTCTTTTCCTTATTCTTATCAAAAGAAACCAATTTACATGAACTGGAAAACTTTCCTTAATCTTGAATAAAAAAATGGATTACTTGGTTTCCTCTGTGGGCCTTCCCGCAATCTGGCTTCTGGCAATCCTGATAACCACATTGGGTGCAATCTCAAGGGAGACTATGTTTTCACTAAGCTTGGTGATTCTTCCAATGATGCCTCCAGATGTGATCACCTCATCCCCCCTTTTAAGGGAATTTAAAAACTCCTGATGCTGCTTTTGTTTCTTTTGCTGGGGCCGGATAAGAAGAAAGTAAAAGATCAAAAAGATGATTATAAGCGGCAAAAAGGCCATCAAGGGATTTCCCTGTCCTCCTTGAGCCCCTCCAGGTGGTGGTCCCATTGCATAGACTAAATCTGAAAACATGATTTTCTCCTTTTCTTATATGCTGATTTTATTGTGCCTTTTGGCATAAAAATCCTTTTTAAATTCCAAAAAACTGCCGTTTTTTATGGCAGTTCTCATCTCCTCCATGAGTTTAAGATAATAATGGAGGTTGTGAATGGTATTTAGTCTATAGGCCAGAAGCTCTCTTGCCATAAAAAGATGCCTCAGGTACGCCCGCGAATAGTTTCTACATGTATAACAGTTGCAGTCCGGGTCAACTGGCCCCTGGTCCTCTTTATAACGAGCATTCTTTATAACAATGTGCCCAAAGGAAGTAAAGAGCATTCCATTTCTGGCATTTCTTGTTGGCATTACACAGTCAAACATGTCTATACCAAGATGGACACATTCCACAAGGTCCTCTGGAGTCCCTATTCCCATTGCATAGCATGGAAATTCACTAGGTATTAAGGGGCGGGATGCCTCTATCATCTCAAAAAGGAGTTCTTTTGGCTCCCCTACACTCAACCCCCCAAGGGCGTAGCCACTGAACTCAAGCTCGAGAAGCTCCTCGGTATGCCTTCTCCTTAGCCCCTTTGACATTCCCCCTTGAACTATTGCAAAAAGGAGAAGCTCTTTTTTTCTCCAGGCCTTAAGACACCTTTTTGCCCACCTGGTGGTAAGTGCAGTTGCCTCTTCGGTGTCCTTAGGGGTGGAAGGGTAGGGGATGCAGGTATCAAGGACCATCATGATATCAGAGCCAAGGGCCTCTTGTACCTCAATGGCAAGCTCTGGCGTAAGCCTATGAAGGGAGCCATCGATGTGTGAGCGAAAGATTGCGCCTTCTTCTTCAATTTTCCTAAAGGATGCAAGGCTATATACCTGAAAACCGCCACTATCTGTAAGAATAGGTCTATGCCAGTTCATGAACCTGTGAAGTCCGCCAAGTTCTTTTATGAGTTCATGACCTGGCCTCAAATAGAGATGATATGTGTTTCCAAGGATTATCTGGGCACCCATTTCCAAAAGTTCCCCTGGGGTCAGGCTTTTTACAGAGCCCTGGGTGCCTACAGGCATAAAACACGGGGTTTCAATTGGGCCGTGCCTAGTGTAAAAAACACCTGTCCTTGCCCTTGAATAAGGACACCTTGCCGTCTCTTTAAAGGTCATCCCTTTCCCTTATGGCTGAAAGAAGCCCTTCGTGGATCCCTTCAAAGGGCCCGTTTGAAAGACAGACTATCACATCGCCCCTTTTTAGCTCTGGAACAAGGCCGTCAATGATCCCCTTTGCATCTTCAAAGAAATTGGCATCTATCCCCCTTTTTATTAGATCCTCCACAAGCCTTTTGGATGAAAACCTATTGTCCTTTGGAAACTTTTCAGGGTCAGGGACAGCTCTAACAACCACCATGTCTGCATGATCAAAGGCCCTGGTGTAGTAGTCCTGAAATACGGCCCTTCTGCTGGTGTTTGTCCTTGGCTCAAATACGGCTATAAGCCTTCTTTTGCCATATCTTTCCTTAAGGGCCCTTAGGGTCTCCTTAACAGCCCTAGGGTGGTGGGCAAAATCGTCAATGACTACGATATCCCTTTCTATGCCCCTTATCTCCTGTCTCCTTTTGACTCCCTGAAACTCGGAAAGCCCCTTTTTTACCAATTCCAAGTCAAAGCCCAAAGAATCAAGAAGTGCAATAATTGATAAGGCATTTAGGGCATTATGTTTTCCTGGAAGTTTAATCTTTGCTTCTAACCTACTTTTATTTTGTCCCTTTTTTAAAAAGGAAAAGTGTGTGTATTCATCCCCTGTCCAAACATCTTTAAGGCACCAGTCTGAATCCTTGTGTTGTCCATAGGTTATAACCCTTGCCCTTGTCTTTTTTGATATATCCATTACGTCATCCCAGTCCCTGCAACAGATAAGGGCCCCGTCCTTGGGTATAAGCATTGCGAATTTTTCAAAAGATTCCTTTATTTCATCTAAACTCTTAAAGATATCCGCATGGTCAAACTCTATACTTGTGATTATTCCGCAAAAGGGCCTGTAAAAGAGAAATTTGGAGACCTTTTGAAAAAAACTTGTATCGTATTCATCACCTTCAACCACAAACCAAGGGGATGTCCCAGGTCTAAATCCCCTTTTTTCATCAATTGGCACGCCACCTATCATAAAGCCAGGGTCAACCCCTGCCCCCCTAAGGGCAGAAACCAGCATGGAGGAGGTGGTTGTCTTTCCGTGGGTGCCTGTTACCACAAGGGGGCACCTTTTTGAAAGAAAAAATTCCCCAAGGGCCTCTGGAAATGACATGTAGGGAATATTGTTTTTAAGCACATACTGGGCCTCTGGATTATCCCTTCTTATAACATTTCCAATTATTACAAGCCTGGGATCAGATCTTTTAATATTTTGGACATGATAGCCCTCTAGGACCTTAATATCTAAATCCCTTAGGACCGCATCCATTGGCGGATAGCAGCCTGAATCGGAACCTGTGACAAAAAATCCCTCTTCCTTTAAAAGACCTGCCAGGGCTGCCATGCCAGTACCACAAATCCCCATAAGGTAGATGGTATCACCCCTTTTTACCATATCCGCCTCCGCCAGGGGTCCTTATCTCAATGGAATCCCCTTGAAATACATCAATAACGCACTTTCCAGGAAGAGGTTCATAGCCGTCCTTCCCCCTTTTATAGAGCCTGTTTTCACCAGGTTTACCAGGGCTTCCGCCCAAAAGGCCATAGGGCTGAAATTTCCTTCTTTCCGTAAGGAGTGATACCCTGGCAGGCAATAGAAACCTGTATCGTCTAATAAGGCCATCCCCGCCTCGGTATTTGCCGTCTCCGCCCGATCCGTCCCTAATTGCGTATCTTTCAATGAGCATGGGATAGGTCTGTTCAAGGGCCTCGATTGGGGTGTTAAGGGTATTGGTCATGTGGACCTGGACACCTGAAAGCCCGTCTTTTCCAGGTCTTGCCCCCATTCCGCCCCCAATTGTTTCATAATAAGTGAATTCTTTGCCCAAAAGGTCTTCTCCGCCCATTGCCACATTGTTCATGCTTCCGCAACTGGCAGCAGGTATCCTTTGGGGTATTGCCCTTGATAGTGCCCCAAACACACAATCCACAATCCTTTGAGAGGTCTCAACATTTCCCGCAGCAACAGGGGCAGGGGGATGCGGGTTTAGCAAAGTGCCCTTTGGGGCCTTGACCCTTATTGGCTCAAGGGAGCCTGCATTTACAGGATAGCCTTCACCCACAAGGCAGAAAAAACAATAGTAAACTGCAGATCGAGTAACACTCAAGGTGGCGTTGAGGCAGGATTTGACCTGCCTGGATGTTCCAGTAAAATCTATCTCTGCCCTATTGTCCTTTATGGTGACCCTGCACTTGATGGGGAGAGATTCTTTCCCTATGCCATCGTCATCAAGATAATCCAAAAATTCATAGGTCCCATTCGGGATTTCGGATATGGTGGCAGACATGAATCTATTTCCATATTGAAGAAGATTTTCAGTCAGTTCAAAGAGCCTTTCCTTAGGCATCCCTGCCATTAGGGAATGGAGCCTCTTTTCTCCCCTTAAAAGGCTTGCCACCTGTGCCCTCAAATCTCCTGCTCGCTCCCTTGGATTCCTCATCTGGGTGATGAGCTCTCCAAGGTAGTCCTCAATTATCTCGCCATCCACACTGAAATAGGATGGCGGAATCAACACCCCTTCTTCATCAATACTTGTGGTAAGGGCCATGGAGCCTGGGTTATTTGCCCCAACATCTGCATGATGGGCCCTCACTGCAAGGTAAAAGGTCAATTCTTCTGTCTTCGGGTGAAAGACTCCTGAAACAAGGGTTATATCCGGAAGGTGGGTCCCTCCCTTAAAAGGGTCATTTGTGATGATTACATCCCCTTCAGAAAGGTTAAATTCATCCCTTACAACCCTAACAGTATCAGGCATTGCCCCCAGATGAACAGGGATGTGGGCAGCCTGGGCAAGAAGCCTTGCGTCTTTGTCAAAGATGGCACATGAAAAGTCCCTTCTTTCCTTTATATTTGATGAAAAGGCAGAACGGGCAAGGATAAGCCCCATCTCTTCTGCAATTGAGGAAAGTATCTTGTTGTATACCTGAATGTCTATTGGAGAGACAGCCATTTTTTATCCCTTTTTCCATAATATGTCTTTAGAGAAAACTTGCCTGATTTCTCAACGGTTACAGATATGGTGCCATAGATGTCTGTTCGTAAAAAGGGAATATTGAGCCTTTTATATCTTTTTTCAACCTTTTTTGATGGATGATGAAACATATTTCTAAACCCCACACTGCAAAGGGCCATCTTGGGTGAAACTTTCCTTAAAAAAGAAAGGGAGCTTGAGCTTTTGCTTCCGTGATGGGGAACAACCAGCAAAAAGGACCTTAAATCAAGGCCCCTTTTAATAAGCATGGTCTCCCTCCTTTTTTCAATATCCCCAGGAAAAAGCATGGCCCTTTTTCCAAAAATAAGCCTTGTCACAAGGGAGCGGTTGTTTCTTCCCTTGAAAACTTCCGGATTTAGACAAGGGATAAGAAGAAGCCTTGTGTCCTTAGAAGGACTTATTTCAGTAAGCCTTGAAATCCTTAAAACCGGAATCCTTTTTTCTTTTGAGATAGTCATAAGCACTTTGCATGAAGAAAGATCTTTATTCTCATCCGTATTTAAAAAGATCTTTCCCACCTTAAATTCCCTAAGAAGGGAAGGGGCACCTCCAATGTGATCCTTTTCAGGATGGGATATGACCATGAAATCTATCTTTTTAACCCCGATTCTTCTTAAAAATGGTGCAATTATCATCCGCCCCATGTCAAAATCCGAATTGACAAGGCCTCCGGTATCAACAAGCATGGTTCGCCCTCGGGGTAGCTCCAAAACAAGACAAAGTCCCTGTCCAACATCAAGACAGTTGAGCCTGCAAAAATCCCTTTTATGAAAGGCATAAGACCTTAAAAGCATAGTGGCAAAAAGAAGTGTCAAAGCCAGGGATGACAGGGCCATTGCCCCCCTTTTTCGCCTTAAAATTGGAGGAATTAGAAGAAACAAAGAGATAATAAGGAAGAGTTCTAAAAGGGTGGGCGGTATGACAAAATAATCAAGCCATTTTTCATCCACAATGTGAAAAAGAAGTAAAAGCATGGCCTTTATTGCCTCTTCTGCCAAAATAAAAAGGGGCTTTGAAAGATATGGATATAGCCAGGAAAGGAATAGGGCCAAAATTATTGAAGGAAGGGCAAAAAATTCCACAATTGGTATTGCCAAAAGGTTTAGGGGGAGTGAAAGGGGGTTAAATCTATGAAAATAATAGGAAGAAAGAAGAGATGAGATAAAAAAGGCAACAGTTGTTACAATCAAAAGGTCAAGGGCCCTATTTTTTCCAAGTATCCCCTTTTCCTTAAAAAAATTTCCAAAATAGATGAGAAAAAAGACAACAAAGAATGAAAACTTGAATGAAAGGTCAAAGAGGTATAGCGGATTTATCAAAAGGAGGATCAAGGCAGAAACGGCAAGGAGATTTTCAAGGGGTATCCTTTTTTCAAGAAAAAGTCCAAGTCCAAGGATTGCAATCATGAAAAAGGCCCTTAGACTTGAAGGAGAAAGGCCAGAGATGGCACAAAAAATGGCACATGCTATGATGCTAAATAAAAAGGCCGTTTTTCTGATGTTTGTATTTAAAAGGAGCCATGAAGACCTTTTTAAAAGCCAAAGGCTTAAATAAAAGATAAGGCCTCCAACTATTGCCATGTGAAGGCCGGATACTGCAAAAAGGTGGCTTAGGCCAGAACAAGAAAAGTAATCCTTGAGCCTTTTTCCCATCCAGGCCCTTTCACCCATGACAAGCCCCATTGCAACGGGGCCTGTCCTTTGGTCAAGACTGGCAAAGATGTTTCTAATGGCCAAGAATCTTATGTCTTCCAAGAATATTCTTGCCCTGTCACTTAAAGTTAGGGGTGCGTCTTTTAAAGGTTCCTTTATAAAGACCACATCAAAAGGGGCCTTAACATAGCCCCTTACAAGGATGTCTCTTAAGACCCACCAGTTTTTAAAGTCAAAGGCCCCGGGGGTTCCAAAATTTCTTATTGGGAAAAGCCTTGCCCTTAATCTTAAAAGCCTTCCAGGCCTAAGATCCTGCCAGTCAAGGCCTGAGAAAGAGATTGTAACCCTTCCACTAAGGGAAGACGGGCCATCTTTCCCCTCTTCTAAAAAGACCTTTACCTGGGCCCTGGCACCCTTTTTAGTTGGTCTTGGAATTGAAAGAATATATCCCCAAAGGGTGTGTTTCTGATCATCCTCTGAAAGCCTGAGGAGTCTTTCATTTTGGAATCTAAGCTGCCTTTCATGGATTGATATGTGTAAATATCCAATAAAGAAGGTTAAAAGAATGCCTATTCCAAGGATTAAATAGGCATACTTGGGGCATCCATTGGAAAAAAGCGGATGGTCATCCAAAAATTTTTTGAAAAAGACTGTAAAAATAAACAAGAAAAAAAGGTGAGTGGAAAGAATATCTATCCCCAAAAGGCCTTCTGAATTTTTTCCCAAAAAGATCCCATAGGAAAAGGCAATAAGAAAGACATAAACAGGGCCTGTTTTAAGAGATTTATCAAGCACTTTGCCTAAGTCTTTATTGGGCAACTAATTTCATGGTAATTTTCCCTTCTTTGGGCACCGTAAATTTTACCCTTTCAAAGGAAGGGGCGCTAAACCTTGGCTTTGCATTTTGGGAAAAACCGTATTGCTCAAGAGGAAGCCCCAAAAAGGTGTCAAATTCATTGTTATTGTTGGCATCGTGATAAAACATGATTGCATAGAATCCAGGCTCAAGGTCTTTAAATGTAACAGTTACGTTTGCACTTTTTACAGGGAGTCTTGCCGACCTTACAGGGTCTTTCCTTTCTGAATAGGTCTTTTTACCCTTATAAAGGGCAAGCCTTAACACCCCTTTTACAGGTGAAAGGCCTACTACCTTTATAATAACCTTGTTTTTAAATCCCGCCTCCTTTGCCAATATGGAGCAAAGATTAAAGAAAAAAAGTGAGAAGAATAAAAATAGGATTAAAACAGAGGTCTTTTTATGTTTCATAAATTCAAAATTCCTAACATATAGGTTTGATTTATCAAAAAACTAAATCCCATCCCTTTAAAAGTCATGGTAATATAATAAAAAATTGAAAATGGCGAGGTAATAAAAATGATTGAGCTTCTCGATGCAAAGACTTCCTGCCTTTTAATAATTGATCCTCAAGAAAGGCTGATGAAGGCAGTTGAAAAACCAGAAAAGGTGGTATCAAATACTATCCTTCTGGCCAAATGTGCCAAGACCCTTAATATACCAATTGTTGCAACCACCCAATACAAAAAGGGGCTTGGCCCAATTTTGTCAGAAATAGAAACCCATCTTGATACTGCATTAAGCCTGGATAAGGTAGAGTTTGACTGTTTTTCAAATCAAGAATTTAAGAATTTGATTGAAACACTTCCCGTAACTATCGATAAATTCGTAATTTGTGGGGTTGAGGCCCATATATGCGTATTTCAAACAGCGGTTTCAGGAATGATCAAAGGATTTAGACCATGGGTTGTTACAGATGCCATCTCTTCTAGAAAAAAGAGCAATAAAAAGGCTGCAATAAGGCTATTAAATAACTTTTCTATTCCTTGCGCATCAACGGAGATGATCATCTATCAGTGGCTAAGAAGGGCAGATACCCCCGAGTTTAAGGCCATGCTCCCAGATTTAAAGTAGAAACCAATGTCTTTAGATGGGCTAATGACCACCTATCTTCCATGGACCCTCACAGCCATAAGTATCTTGGGGGCAATTTTAAATATAAAGAAAAAAAGGGCAAGCTTTGCCATTTACACCATGGCTAATATTGGCTGGATAGTTGTAAATATCTATCACGGCATATATGCCCAGGCAGCCCTTTTTGTGGTTTTTACAGGGCTATCTACCTGGGGCTGGATTGAATGGGGAAAAAGGGCATGGAAGGACTGAGTCCAGGTTGGGAGACTTTTGATCATGTGGCGGATATAGGGGTAAGGGGCTTTGGAAGGAGTCTTGATGAGGCCTTTTCAAACGGCGCCAAAGCACTTTTTTCAATAATAGTTGAAAATCTCGATCTTGTAAGGGCCAAAGAAGAAAAAAGGATTGAGGCGTCATCCTTTGACCTGGTGGGGCTTTTTGTTGCCTGGCTAAATGAACTACTTGCAATCTCGGACCTTGAAAGCATGGT
Source organism: Deltaproteobacteria bacterium (assembly GCA_015489315.1). Classification (GTDB taxonomy): domain Bacteria; phylum Desulfobacterota; class Dissulfuribacteria; order Dissulfuribacterales; family QOAL01; genus JAADCZ01. The sequence goes on from WFZZ01000211.1 coordinate 17,669, forward strand.
ATTTTCAAGGTTTGAGCCAAGGGTTTCTCAAAGGGATTTGGTGGTCTCTTCAAAGGTGTTTGGTGAACCCTGGGACAAGAAAAGGCATGGGGTTGGTATAGAGGTCAAGGGGGCTACCTTTTCTGAGGCCAGGGTTGAAAAGATTAATGGCCTTTGGGTGGCCCAGTGTATTGTGGATGTGTAGGTAAAAGTCATGGATACTTCAAAGGTAAAAAAGGTTAAAAGTTGTATCTGGAAGATTCCCCAAAAGGGGGATATGAGGGTCCCCGGTTTTATCTTTGCAGACAAGGACCTTTTACTGGATATGGATGACAAGGTTATTGAGCAGGTATCAAATGTTGCCTGTCTTTCTGGAATAGTAAAGGGGGCCATGGCCATGCCAGATGCCCATTGGGGCTATGGTTTTCCTATAGGTGGTGTGGCTGCCTTTGACCCCGATGAGGGAGGTATCATTTCAGTTGGTGGAGTAGGCTATGACATCTCATGCGGAGTGAGATGTCACAGGCTTGGTCTAAAAAAGGATAAGATATTCCCTTACCTTGAAGAGCTCATTGATGAGCTTTTTAGATCTATTCCTGCAGGGGTGGGCTCTACTGGAAAGATAAAGCTTTCAAAGGGAAAGCTCGATGATGTCTTGAGGTATGGAGCTGTCTGGGCTGTTGACAAGGGATATGGACTAAGAGATGAGCTTAGGTTTATTGAAGATGGGGGCATGGTGCCTGAAGCCATGCCTGAACTTGTTTCAGATATGGCGAAAGAGCGTCAAAAAAAACAGATTGGTACCCTTGGCTCTGGAAACCACTATCTCGAAATCCAATATGTGGAAGAGGTCTTTAATAAGGATGCAGCCAGGGCCTTTGGGATTGATGTGGATGATGTGGTTATATCAATTCACTGCGGCTCCCGTGCTCTTGGCCACCAGATAGGCATGGACTATATCCAGGTCCTTGGAAAGGCATCAAAAAAATACAATATCCCAATAAGGGAAAGGGAGCTTGTCTGTGCACCAATAAGGTCCCAGGAGGGAATGGATTATTTTAGGGCAATGAACTGCGGAATAAATTGTGCACTTGCAAATCGTCAGGTTCTGGGGCATCTTGTTCGTGAAGTAGTTCACAGGATAGTTCCAAATGCCACCTGTGATCTCATTTATGATGTAAGTCACAATACCTGCAAGGTGGAAAAACATAGGGTAAATGGCAAGGTAAAAGGTCTATATGTCCACAGAAAAGGGGCTACTAGGGCCTTTGGGCCAGGAAGAGACGAGGTTCCCAAGGAATATAGAGATGTTGGCCAGCCCCTTTTTATTGGCGGGACCATGGGAACTTGTTCCTATATCCTTTGTGGAACTAAAGAGGGAGAAGAGCTTTCCTGGAGCAGTGCCTGCCATGGAGCAGGCCGTGCCATGAGCAGAAGGGCAGCTCTAAAAAGATGGAAGGGAAAGGGAGTGATAAAGTCCTTAAGGAGCAAGGGCATAATCCTTAAGGCAGCAAGCCTTCGCGGTGCTGCCGAAGAGGCCCCCGAGGCCTATAAAGATATTCATAAAGTAGTCAATGTGACTCATAATTCCGGGATAGCAAGAAAGGTAGCCCTCTTAAGACCCCTTGCAGTGATAAAGGGATAGGAGGATTCCTTTGGCATGAGATCTTTTGCTTTTTTAGTTGTATCTTTAATAAGTTTTATTCTCATGGTGCCTTCAAAATTGGTTTTTTGTGAACTTGCCGGAAATGAAACAAAAAGTGTGGAAGCTGTGGAAACAAGTGCCTCGGAAGGGCAAGAGGATGCCTTAAAAGAAAATGATTCTAACGGAACCAGTTTTTTCAAGCGTGTCTTTGACAAGGGTTTCAAATGGCAGGATCATAGGGATATCCTTCCAAGGGATTATGCCCAGGTAATTGAGCAACCCGCTCCAGTTTATAGAGCAGTCTGGCATGATCTTACTGGTAAAAGGCCTGTTCGAGTACTTGACGGCGGTTTTTTATGGGTATCCTTAGAAACGCCCCTTCCAATTCAATCTGGTAATTTCACCTGGTATCAAATCAATAAAAACGAGTTTGTTCAAAAAAGGTACTTGGCCTTTTTTGAGCCATCTGTTTTCAAGGGCATAGAGGCTACCAGTTCAGGGCTTGACCTTGAAAGCGGACAATATGGCTGGGTGGTGCTTGATACATATACTGCCGCTTCACCTGGAAAACAGGATTATATGGAAGGTGAGCTTTTGGAAAAATATACCCTGGTAAAGGTCCTTGATGAACGCATTATTGATGGAAAGAAATGGATAAAGGTAGGAAAGGATAAGTGGGTGGATGGAACAAGGGTTGCCCGTATTGTGAAAAATAAAAGGCCAATGGGTGTGCCCCCAGGGGCAAAATGGATTGATATTGATATCTATGAACAGATTCTTGAGGCCTATAAGGGGGATAGGCTTATTTATGCAACTTTGGTATCTTCTGGCCTTCCTGCCTTTGAAACACCAAAGGGGCTTTTTAGAATTTGGGGAAAGGCAAGGATGAGAAAGATGAGTGGAGGCAAAAAGGGTAAAGACTATTATTTCTTAGAAGATGTCCCCTATCAGATGTATTTTTCTAATGGTGTTGCCATTCATGGCGCTTACTGGCATGACAATTTTGGAATTAAGCAGTCACATGGTTGCGTAAACATAAGCCCAAGAGATGCCAAGTGGTTATTTGACTGGACAAGGCCGGTCGTTAATGGGCAAGCCTTTATAAAGGCAACAAAATCCAACCCAGGAACCTTTGTCTATGTCCATTAAGGACATTACCTTGACAAGGGCTAATGAGTGTTTATTCATCTTTTGATATCTGAATTTTTTTACGTCATTTCTTATCTTTTAAATTTTTTAGCCATTTTTTAGGAGGTTCTTTAAATGATTGAGGCCCAAGGGCTTTCGATGGACTACGGGAATTTCAGGGCTGTAGATAAATGCAGCTTTGAGGTTCAAAAGGGTGAGATAGTTGGCCTTGTAGGGCCAAATGGTGCAGGAAAGACCACCATCATGATGATCCTTTCTACCCAGATCCAACCAACGGAGGGACAGGCGAAGATAAACGGGTTTGATATTGATAAGGATCCTATTTCTGTGAGAAATAACCTTGGTTTTCTGCCTGAACAAGCCCCTCTTTACGAAGATATGGAAGTTAGGGAATACCTATCCTTCGTTGGAAGCGGTAGGGGCCTTGACAAGGGCCAGTTGAAAAAGCGTCTTAATTGGGTTGGGGAAAGGTGTGGGCTTTCTCCTGTGTGGTGTAAGCCCATTGTCGAGCTTTCAAAGGGTTATAAACAAAGAGTTGGACTTGCCCAGGCCCTTATCCATGACCCTCCAGTACTTATCCTAGATGAGCCAACCTCTGGCCTTGACCCACTTCAGATAATGGAGATTCGCTCTTTGATAAAAGAGCTTTCAAGGGACAAAGCAATACTCTTTAGTTCCCATATTCTTCAGGAGATTTCTGCGGTTACAGACAGGGCCGTTGTGATTTCCGATGGCAAGATCAGGGCAGATGGCTCCCTTGACGAGCTTTCTAGAAAGGTTTTACCCCAAAGAAGGGTGCATGTACGCTTTTCAGGGGAAAAAGAGGTTTTAGTAGAGGACATAAAGGCCCTCTTTGAAAAGGAGGAGGTCAAGAAAAAGGATACCAATTATTTTGTTATAGAAACAAGAAGGCCAGAATCGGTCCTAATAACCCTTTCACAATTTTCAAATGAAAAGGGGCTCATTCTCATAGAGCTATTTGAGGAAAGGCCAGATCTTGAAGAGGTCTTTTCTGCCCTAATCCATAGAAAATCCAAGCAAAACTAAAAAGGAGTAGGGGAGATGGCAGCGTCTTTTTCAAGTATCTCAAAGCGAGAGCTTTTGGCATATTTTAATTCACCTGTTGCCTATGTCTTCATGGTGGTCTTTTTGCTGGTGACCACAGGCCTTTTCATGACTCCATTTTTCGTGGCTGGTCTTTGCGACATGAGGGGGTTTTTCTCAAACCTTCCCCTCATGCTGGTGATCTTTGTGCCTGCTCTTACCATGAGGCTTTGGGCAGAAGAAAGAAGGACAGGGACCATATCCCTTCTTTTTAGCCTTCCCCTTTCAAGTAAGAGCCTTGTTATAGGGAAGTTTTTTTCAGCCCTCTTTTTCTGCGCCCTTGCCCTTTTAAGCACATTCACCGTTCCCCTTATGCTTAAAATCCTTGGAAGGCCTGACCCAGGCCCAATAATTGGCGGATATGTTGGCTCCATCCTTTTAATTGCCTTTTTGCTCTCTTTAGGCATGGCCATATCGGCCTTTTTTAAGGATCAGATTGTGGCATTTATCCTTGCCCTTGTGGCGGGTTTCTTTTGTTTTCTTTCCGGAACAGAATTTTTTTCCACATTCCTGGATAGCTGGGTCCCAGGGCTAGGGAGCTTTCTAAGGGCAAGTATTGGTATCTCAAGCCACTTTTCCTCATTTCAAAAGGGCGTAATTGACATAGGAGACTGCATTTTCTTTTTATCCTTTACCATTATCTTTCTTGTGATAAATGGCCTAACACTTGAGGGCCAATTGAAATTTAAGATAAGAAAGGGATTTTACCCAGGGCTTTTGCTCCTTTTGGGAATAGGCATCTTCTTAAATGCTATAGTCTTTGACCTTCGCCTTCCTCGCTTTGATCTTACGGAAAATAAGATTTATACAGTTTCTTCCGGCACCAAAAAGGTGATGGAAAGGCTGAAAGTTCCAATCAATGTGGTTTATTACTGCACATCAAAGGACAAGATGCCTACAGCCATGAAGGAGATGTCAAGGGATGTGGCAGATATCCTGGATGAGTTTTCAAAGCTCTCTCCAAAATTCACCTACAGGGTAGTTGACCCTGATAACCTCACCCAAAAGGAAAGGGACGAGCTAAAGAAAAAGGGGATTGTGCCCTTTAGCGCCCAGACCATTGAAAAGGATGCAGTAAATATAAAGCTCATCTATTCAACCATTGCCCTTTCCTATCTAGACAAAAGGGAAGAGATAATTCCACAGGTTGTCCCAGACTCCCTTGGAAGCCTTGAATACGACATTGTTTCAAAGATATTCAGGCTCACCATGAAAAAACAGCCAAAGGTTGTGCTTGTGGCAAAGAAAAAGGAGATATCCCCCCAGATGGCAATGCTCCTTCAACGCATGGGGCAAAGGGTTCCCAATGGGATAGACAAGTATTCAACACTACAGAGGTTTCTTGAGTCCCAAGGTTATGTTGTTTTAAGGCAGGATATTACTGAAAAGACCCCGATTCCAGAAGATGCCTCGGCCCTTATGATCGTTGGCCCAAATGAGTTTAACAAAAGACAGCTTTATGAGATAAGAAGGTTCCTTTCAAGTGGTCGTCCCGTCTTTGTGGCCGTCCAAAACTATGAATTTCGCTATACCCAGGGAGATGAGGGCATAGAGGCAACTGCAAACAGGCTTTCCAATAACATAAATGAGTTATTTGAGGACTTGGGGATTGGCCTTAATGACAAGATGCTCTTTGACAAAAGAAGTGCAGTCCTTTCCATAGAGGCCACAAGACAGATGGGCCTTTTTACTGCTGTTACTAGGATTCCTGTAAATTTTCCAATGCAGATAAAGGTCCTGCCAGATACCATGAATCAGAATATCTCTATTACCAGTAACCTTTCTGGCCTTCTCTATCTTTGGGGAAGCGCTTTGAAAGTAGATGATAAAAAATTACAAGACCTTGGCATAAAAAAGATAATGTTATTTACATCAAGCCCAGAAAGCTGGCTTGTGGATTATAGACCCATTCCTTTAAAAAAGGATGACGTGACTGCTCCAGGCTCTGGCCTAAAAAGCTATCCCCTTGGGATTCTTTTAGAAGGGAAATTCAACAATCCCTTTGGAAAAAAGGGAGTCCCGCCATGGCCTGAAGAAGATAAGAAAAATAAAGATGAAGATAAGGATAAAAAGAAAGAAGATCGTAAGGAGGCAAAAAACGAAGAAAACCTAAAACCCCAAAAGGCAAGGCTTATCCTTATAGGAAGTAGCCAGATGTTTACAGATGATACAATTCCTGCCCTTTCAAATGGGCCATTGATTTTAAATTCAATGGATGCCCTTTGTCTTGGTGAAGAGCTTATTCATGTTCGGACAAAGACTCAGGTTCAGCGCTTTATAAGGGATGTTTCCCAGGGTGAAAAACTATTCTGGAAGGCATTTACTGTATTTTTTGTCCCTATCCTTTGGATAACCTTTGGAATATTTAGGGCAATCAGGAGGAAAAGGGCAAGAGAGCTTTGCTCCTTTAGTTCGTAAAAGGAGGATATTATGAAGAGCAGGCAAATAATCATTCTTGGAGTTATATTCGTTATCCTTGTTGGCCTCTATTTCTTTTTACAGAGACCATCAAAACAGGATGTTTTAGGACTTTATGAAAACATAACTCCTTCTTTTAATACCGAGGATGTGACGGAGATAGCTGTTAGTGTAAAGGGAAAAGAGGAGAAGGCCCTTTTGATCCATAAAAAGGATGGAAACTGGATTGTCAAGGTTAAAAGAGATGGGAAAGAATTTTGGGCCCCTGCCAAATCTACCAAGGTGGAAAAGGTTCTTAATGACCTAAAGGGACTTGACGGAGAGCTGCGGGGTGAAGGTAAGGATATTTTTGCTGATTTTAACCTGAAAGATGACCAGGGACTCAGCATTACCATTAAAGGAAAGGATGGAAAATTTTTTGAAATAAGAGTTGGAAAAAAGGGACCCCGATGGGGCACTTCCTTTGTAAGGCTATCTGATTCCAAAAAGGTCTATCTTGCATCAAAGGATTTACTAGTTGATTTTGATATTTGGTCAAAGGAGCCCCAAAAGCCCATTGAAATCCAGCCCTGGATAGACATGAAAGTTATCTCAAGTGGCTATGTCAATGTTACAAGGTGTGCTTTTTCCTCAAAGACAATAAATTGGAATCTTGAGCGAAAAGAAGAAGATAAAAAGGCTAAAGACAAGGATAGCCAGGCCAAAAAAGAGTCTTCAAAAGATTATACAAATAAGGAGTACTGGCTATTTTCAAAAAATGGAAAGGAAATAAAGAAGAAGGATAAAGAGGTAAGAGACTATCTTACAAAGATATTTCCTCTTTATGCAAAGGATGTTGTAAGTCCTCAATCAGGTGTTATCAAGAATGCCTTTAAAGCCCCTTTAGGCACCTTTTCATGGAAGACAAAAGATGGTGTTCAAAGGAAATTGAACATTGGTAAGGTTGATGAAAAGGCCAATATTTGCCTTATAAAGGACAACAGGGGCAATTATTTTAAGGTGGATTCTTCATGGTGTAAAAACATAGAGAAACCATTTAAGAAAAAAGGGGAAAAGAAAGGAAAGAAAAAGAAGGTAAAAAAGAAATAGTCATTTTTTGAAACCTTGATATCCTTGACCTTCATTTTTCAAGGAATTATTGTCCAGAAAATTTTGAGGAGCGGTTGGAAGGAAGTCTTGTTATGAAAAAATCTACTGTCATATTTTTGTCATTTATCTTTTTTGGCGCAGTAAATGGCCTTACTGGATATTATGTATATTTGCATCAGGAGCTTTTAAAAGATTGGCAGGGTTATGCCCTGGCAGGAGCCCCTTTGGCCGCATGGTTTCTTTTTACCGTAATAATTGCACTGATACCTGTAAAAAAAGAAGAAGAGGAGACAGAAGTTAAAAAAGAATCTCCAGAGGTAGAAGGCAAAAAAGAGGAGGAAGAAAAGGATAAGACCCAAGAAGAAGAGGGTGAAGTAGAGAAAGAAAAAGAGCTTTATCCAAAAGAGGTTGCGGTTGTCCAGCTCCTAGGTCTTCTTCAGCGGGAAGGAAGACTAATAGATTTTCTCCAGGAAGACATAGAGCCCTATGATGACGCCCAGATTGGCGCAGCAGTGAGGGAGGTTCACAGAGGCTGTCGTCAGGCCCTTAATGATGCCCTTGATCTAAGGCCAGTTTTGGAAGCACCTGAAGGAAGCGAGGTTGAGATAGAGGAGGACTTTGATCCAGGTAAGATCAGGCTTATTGGGAATGTCCAGGGTGAGCCCCCTTTTAAAGGAGTAATAAGGCATTGTGGCTGGCGTTTTACAAAAATTAACCTTCCAAAGTGGACGGGAAAGGAAAAGACAGATACAATCGCCCCGGCCGAGGTGGAGATAGTCTGATATCATGGCCAAGGAAGATTCAAGATTTATAATTGGTATTGACCTAGGTACAACCAATTGTGTTCTATCCTTTATTGACGGCCAGAAAGACGAATCCCCTATTGAGATATTTGAGTGTCCGCAAATAGAGGCCCCTGGAGAAATTAAAGCCCACAGACTCCTTCCATCATTTATCTACATCCCCACTAAACAGGAAAAGGATGCCGGTGGACTTACAATGCCCTGGGATCCTTTTGGAGAAAGGGTTGTTGGAAAGTGGGCAAGGTTAAGGGGGGCTGAAGTTCCAGGAAGGCTTGTAAGCTCTGCAAAGAGCTGGCTTTGTCATAAGGGTATTGATAGAACTGCACCAATCCTTCCCCTTGAAGCAGCAGAAGATGTCCAGAAGATGTCTCCAATTGTAGCAACTGCCACATTTTTAAGGCACTTTAAGGCCGCTTGGAATCATACTGTTGGAAAGAGGGAAGGGGTTAAGATTGAAGATCAGGATATTTATATAACCATTCCTGCATCCTTTGATGCAGTAGCAAGAGACCTTACGGTAAAGGCTGCCTCTTCTGCTGGCCTTGAAGATGTTACGCTTCTTGAAGAACCCCAGGCCGCTTTTTACGCATGGCTAAATAAATGTGGGGACGACTGGAGAAAAAAGGTGGCCCCGGGTGATATAATCCTGGTGGTGGATGTCGGGGGAGGCACATCGGATTTTAGCATCATCCAGGTCTCGGACAAAGAAGGTCAACTTGTCCTTGAAAGGCTTGCAGTGGGAGAGCACCTTCTTCTTGGCGGGGACAACATGGATCTCACCCTTACCCATCTACTTTTTGAAGATCTTAAATCCAAGGGTAACAGGCTTGATGCTGGGCAATTCCAAGCCCTTTGGAACAATGTCCGTCTTGCCAAGGAAAAGCTTTTAGAAGACGAAACTCTAGAAGAAGTCCCTGTTGTGATCACTGGAAAGGGCTCTGGCCTTGTGGGTGGGACCATAAGGACGAGCCTTACAAGACGGCAGGTAACCGAGGTTATCCTTGATGGCTTTTTCCCGTTCTGCAGCCTTGATGAAAAACCAAAGGAAGAGCCAGTTGTAGGGCTAAGGGAGCTTGGGCTTCCATACTGCAAGGATACTGGCATAACAAGGCATCTTGCAAACTTTTTGACAACCCAGGGACGTGCCCTAAATATGGAAGGAGGCCTTACCCCTTCTGCAGTTATATTTAATGGAGGGGTCTTTAAGGCAAAGGCCCTTAGAAAACGCATGATGGAGGTAATTTCCTCTTGGGTAGGCCAGGAAGGAGAGGTCAAGGAGCTAGAGGGCACAGACTTTGACCTTGCCGTATCCCGGGGTGCAGCCCATTTTGGACTTGTTCAAAGGGGTGAAGGGATAAGGATCAGGGGCGGCATAGGAAGGTCTTATTATATTGCTATAGAGTCTTCAGGGCTTGCTATTCCTGGCATGCCGCCTTCCATCAAGGCCCTTTGCGTTGTCCCAAAGGGACTGGAAGAGGGCTCTGTCATTGATATCCCCCAAAAGGAGTTTGGCCTTCTGGTAGGTCAGGATGTTGAGTTTAGATTTATGGCTTCAAATGAAAGGCCAGAAGACAAACCTGGTGATATGATTGATAATTGGGAAGGAACTATTGAACCAATTAGCACCCTTAAGACAAATATTGAAGCCCCTGGTATTGAGCCTGGCACGGTCATTCCTGTAACCCTTGAAGTAAAGGCAACAGAGATCGGAACCCTTGCAATTTCTCTGGTCTCAAAGGAAAAGGGCCTAAAATTTGACCTGGAGTTTGATGTAAGAAATTGACAAGTGCCATTATTCCCTTTGATCTTAATCAGCGCCTACTTGATCAGGCCCAATTTTATATAAAAAATCCCTCAAAGATACTTGAAGAAAGGGAAAAGGCAGTTCCACTTCTTTTAAAGGCCCTTAAGGCAGGGGACCTTGAGCTTCGAAGACAGATAATTCTTCTTCTTTGTAGCATTGCCAAGGAAGATATCTACTGGCCCCTTTATGAGATCATGAAGGATGAAAATGAATCCGATGAGTTAAGAGACCAGGCGGCAATACATCTTGCTGTAATAGGCCCCTTTCTTGATGATCCCCAAGGGCTTGTAAGGAGGCTCATAGCAGATATCTCCTCAGGTGACAGGGAAATTAAGACTAGGGCCATCATGGCTTTAGGATGGGAAGGAAATTTGATGGCAGTTGTTCCACTCATTGAATGCATGTACGAAAAAGACCTTGAGGTACAAGAACTTGCAGTAAATGCCCTTTGCAATCTAAAAGATAGCAGGCTTATGGGCCTTTTGGCAGATAGGATAAAGACCTGTTCATTTGATCAAAAAAGGGCAATCCTTTTTAATCTTTGGAGATTTAAAGATAAGGAAGACGAGGTTGCAAAGATATACAAAAAGGAGCTTGAATCAGGGGATCCTGCACTAAAGCTTGATATCCTGATCCTTTTGGGCCAAATAAAGGCCCGGCCAGAAAATGAAAGTGTATATAGAGAGCTTCTAAAGGACAAGAGCTCAAGGGTGAGGGCAATGGCCCTTGAAAGGCTTGGCGAGCTAGGGGCCTTAAGTTATGAAGAGCTTTTGCCATTTTTGGATGATACCTCAATGGAGGTAAAAAGGGCAGCCCTTATGATAATCCAGAATTTAAAGTGTACATGACCCCAAATTTTCTTGACAATGGAGAAGCAAAAGAAAGAGATAAAAATTGCTATAATCTATTATTCCTATAGCTGTCAGACCGCACAATTGATAAAGTCAATTGAAAAGGGTCTTTCCAGAAAGGGAATCGATCTTTTTATTCAAAGAATTCGGCCAGTTAAAAAGATATTTTTTCCTTTTAGTGGTGTTCTCGAGACCCTTTCAATGATGTTAAAGACCTTTCTTAGAAAAAGAATGCCAATTGAGCAAATAGATACTTGGGGGATTTCTTCAGCAGATTTTATTATCCTTGGAGGTCCAACCTGGTCCTACAACCCAAGCGGCCCCATCCTTTATTTTTTGGATAAATATGGAGAGCTTTTAAAGGGGAAGGAGGTCCTTCCAGTAATCTCATGCAGGCGCTATTGGAGACATCACTATTATTATCTTAAAAAGAGATTAAGGGCCATTGGAGCAACATGTGAACCTGCATGGGTATTTAACCATAAGGTTGATGAGCCATGGAGCACCATAGGAACCTTTATGACCCTGGCAGGTATGAACCCAAGGCATCATCCCCTTATTAGAAAACACTATTCCAAATACGGACACAGCAAAAGACAGTTGGAAGAGGCTAGGGCCATGGCAGAGGACCTTGCCAAGGCCCTTTTAAAAGAAAAGACTTAAAAGAACTATTGGGCCTTTTTTATTGTGGCATCTTCAATAAGTACTGGGTAAAAATAGCCTGCACCTATGTCTTTGTCTTTTTTCAATATGCCTTCTACAAGGACTATTTCTCCAATCTTAGGTAGGTCCTTGGAAGTGACTGTTATATCAAAATTTTTTTCCTTTTCACTACCCGTTCCATCCTGAAGGTGTATCCAGTTTTTCCCTAGAATATTTCGAGAAACCTTTACAACCTTTGCCTTAAGTAAGACCTTTTTACCATTTAATTTATCCTTCAGGCTATAGGCCTTCTCAATGGTTACTGCATTGTCCCCTTTGGCAGGAGAAATTTTTATGTCTTTTTTTGCTAGCCTCGGGACAGAAGGATGACTTATCTGGTTGGAGGCTGATGTGGAGTGGCTTGGTGGAGATACCGGCCCCCTTGAAAAGATGATCTCCTTAAAGGTCCGGTTAAGTCCTTTGCTGTGAAAGTTCTTCATGACCTGCCCTGGATAAAGCATTACTTCATCCCCTACAGAGACCTTCATCTGTGGAATTGCAACCCACTTCTCTTTGCCCTCAAATTCAAGGAGAAGATAGGTATATCCACCACTATCCATGGTTTCTTTGACCTTTCCAAAGAGATAATCAGCCCGTTTATCAGAAGATGTTTTTGAAGATGAGGCTTTATTCTCCTTTTTTTGTACCTTTTCTTGTTCCTTTCCCTGACATCCAGAAAGAACAAGAAGGACCGTAAAACAAACTATAAAAAGACTTGGTATAGAAGCATTATTCTTTTTCATTTTTATCTCCATTTTCATTTTAATTCCACAACGGTTGCGCCCCAGTGGCCTTCATGTATTCCACCAATTCTGTAGCTCTTTACAATATCAAGTCTATCCAAGATGGCATGAACAGACCTTCTAAGGGTACCGGTACCTTTACCGTGTATTATTCTTACGGTTTTTATACCAGCTTCCTTGCATGCAAGCAAATATTCTGGCAAAAGCCTTCCAATGTCTTTGGGATTGAAGGTATGAAGATCAAGCTCATCCGTAATTTCAATTTTTACAGGCTTCATTTTTCTTGAACATAACTTTTAACTATCTTTACCGCAAAAGTTTAAGGGACATTTTCCTTTTGCCAAGGTATTTATTTTGATAATCCCTTTACCATTTATTTTAAAAATATTTTGGGTTATTCTCTCCCAAAAAGTCTTGGAGGCTACATGCAGCAGTATGTCATTGATCAGTTAAGGGAAAGTGAGATAGAACGGATAAAAGGCTTTTTGGAGAAAAATGCAGAAAAGAGTGAGCTTGATAATCTCTTCTGGCTTCAAATACCAGATGATCTCTTGTCTTCCATCCAGTGCGAACACAGGGACTGTGGCCCCTTTTGTGCAGGAATCGAAGTCACTGACGATGCTGTGATATTCGAAATGCTTGTAAGAAGCAGAAAAAAGATACGCTGCAAATGTATTGGATATGCAACACAGCAGCAAAGACAATTTATCCTAAATTTTTGTGATAAAATGCTCAGTGAGACAGAGGTTCAGGCTTAGGAGGAAAAATGATTCAGTTAAACATGGATTGTGAAGGACCTTTGACCCAAAATGACAATGCCTTTGAGCTATGTCAGGAATTTATACCAAATGGCGGGAAGTTCTTTTCGATAGTGAGCAAATATGATGATTTCCTGGCAGATGTAATAAAAAAGCCTGGTTATAAGGCAGGAGATACCCTAAGGCTTGTGCTTCCATTTTTAAAGGCCTTTGGGGTTACAAACAATAAAATGGAGGAGTTTTCAGAAAAGACCCTCATCCTTCTTTCTGGAACCGAAATTATGCTGCCAATCTTAAATTCCTTTCTCCCAAGCTTTATTATCAGCACAAGCTATAAACCCTACCTTGAGGCCCTTTGTAAGCTAACATCATTTCCCATTGAAAATTGTTTTTGCACAGAAGTGGATATTGATTCCTACCAGATAGAAGATAGTGAGGTAGATAGATTGAGGCATTGGGCAGATGAAATTGCCAAAATGGAAATGATTGAATGGAAAGATGATGCAAAGGGAATCGAAGACCTTGAACCAAAACATCAAGAGAGCGTAAAAAGACTTGATGATATCTTTTGGAACGAGCTTTATGATATGGAAATTGGAAGGCTTCTTAAAGATATTAAGCCAGTAGGAGGAGTTGAAAAGGCAATATCCATTGAAAAAAGTCTTGAGCGCACTGGTTTTTCAAAATCGAATGTAGTCTTTGTCGGAGATAGCATAACAGATTGTCAGGCCCTTGACCTTGTATCCAAAGCTGGGGGAGTTGCTATCTCTTTTAATGGTAACAGATATGCAATTAGAAATGCTGATTATGCAATACTTTCCGAAAATACATGTATTATAGGTGGGATTTGCGGACTATTAAAATCGCAGGGTATGGATGCCCTTAAAAGATTTAAGAAAGAAAGCAATGGTAGGCTCCACATGGATGAGCTACTTTGCGAGATTTTAAAAAGTGATGCGCCAGAGGCCATATTAAAAGAGATAGAAAGATGTCGCGAAAAAGATGAATTATTGGAGATTTATAATATTCAAGGAAAAAAGGATGAGTCTTTAATTAAAAAGAGTGAAGAAGTAAGACGTATGGTAAGGGGCCACAGGATAGGAGAGCTTGGATAAGGAGTCAAAAATGATTAAAAAATTTTCAATGACTATATTGCTGGTCGTTTTTATTACGTTTCTTTCATTTCAAGGTGCATTTTCAGACACAAAGGACTCAAAAGGATATGCTGGAAACATTTCCTTTTCAATAAGGCTTTTTGATGAACTTAAAAAAAATAACAATAAAAACATCTTCTTTTCTCCCTATAGTATAAGGACAGCCCTTGCCATGACCTATGAAGGTGCGAAGGGAAAGACCAAGGAAGAGATGGCAAATGTCCTCAACTTCCCCTACGACTTAAATAGATTACACAGTGAGATAAAAAGAGAAAATGAATACTTCAAAGGGATTCAGGAAAAAGGAGAAATTGAGCTAAATAGAGCAAACTCTTTATGGCTTCAAAAGGGTTATCCAATTCTTGATTCATATTTTGAAAACATTAAAGAATATTATTCCATAATTCCATTTCAGGTAGATTTTATTCATGAGACAGAAAAGGTGAGAAAAGAGATAAACCTCTGGGTGGAAAGAGAGACCAAAAAGAAAATAACCAAGCTCATAAGGCCAAAACAGCTCAAGCCCAATACCACCCTTGTTCTTTGCAATGCCATTTATTTTAAGGGAAGCTGGCTCAATGGTTTTGATAAAAAGAATACCTTTAAGGCCCCTTTCTATATTGATGGAAAACAACAAGTCCAGACAGATTTCATGAACCAAGAGGGGGATTTTAAGTTTTTGAAGCTCCAGGGTCTTTCCACTATTGAGCTTCCATACAAAGGAAAAGACCTTTCTATGGTAATTTTTCTACCAGAAAAAAGAGATGGCCTGAAGAAAATGGAAGATGAACTTTCTCAAAAAAGGATGGAAGAAATCTTAACTGCTCTTTCAAAGGTTAATGGGCAGGAAGTAAAGGTAATCATCCCTAAATTCAAAATGACGTGTAGTTTTGAGCTTTCAAAGGCATTGTCAGATATGGGAATGCCCCATGCCTTTCGTGATGCGGATTTTTCGGGGATAGATGGACAAAGAGACCTTTTTATAGGAAGTGTGATTCATAAGGCCCATGTAGATGTTAACGAAGAGGGGACAGTGGCTGCTGCAGCCACTGCAGTAGTGGTAACAAGAATGGCAATGCCTATAAAATATAAGGAGATTATTTTTAGGGCAGATCACCCCTTTTTATTTCTTATAAAGGACAACAGACAGAATAAAATTTTATTCTTTGGAAGATTGGTCAAGCCCATTTAATCACTAAAGGCCGCTATTCCCCTTCAAGTGCCTCTTTTACCGATGGAAAAAGAGAAAGATCGGTATGTGGGAGGAAGAGGCACGATACATAATTATCCATAAACCTTGGATTGTCACTTAAGTCAAAATGGGTCATCATCTGGGCCACTTCTTCCATCTCTTTAAACTTAGGCCATGAATAAGCGCAAATTTCAGCTCCTAAAAGGGAGGTGTTCCCTGCGAAAAAGAACCTATCCCTTGGAATATCTGGCAAAAGGCCAATTGTAATCGCCTGTTCAAGGTCAAGATAGCTTCCAAAATTTCCTGCCAAAATCACCCTTTCAAGGTCTGAAATTGCCATACCCACAGATTCCAAAAGTGTAAGATAACCGGCAAACATGGCACCCTTGGCCCTGATCAAATTTTCAACATCTGCCTCAGTAAACACAATGTCTTCCCCAGTTGCAGTGGCATCCTTTGTAACTACTACATACTCCCATCCGTCCCTTCCTGGCCTGATTCTGGGAGTATTTAGATCCTGCTGGAATTTTCCCTGCCTGTCCAGGGCCCCTGTCATAAAAAGCCCTGCAAGAAGGCTTATTATTCCAGAGCCACAAATCCCCTTTGCCTTTTTCCCTCCAATGGTAAGCACCATTGGCTCAAAGGTTTCAGGGTGAATATGCACCACCTCAACTGCACCAACAGTTGCCCTCATACCATGCTTGATGCCTCCGCCTTCAAAGGCAGGTCCTGCAGAACATGCAGCACAGGCCATCCAGTCCTGATTGCCAAGGACAATTTCACCATTTGTGCCTATATCAATAAAAAGGGTGAGTTCAGGCTGGTGGTTCATCTCCACTCCAACTACCCCTGCCACAATGTCTCCCCCAACATAGCTTGCAACACACGGAGCAAGAAATATCCTTACATGTTGTGGCAAATCAATTCCAATTTCCCTGGCCCTAACAGGTGGAAATCTATTAGCAACCGGGGTATAGGGCGCCTCCCTCAGATATCTAGTCTCAAGGCCCAGGAGAAAATGGGTCATAACTGTGTTGGCCGCTATGGATAAGAGGCAGATATCTTCTTTGGTTCTTTTACCTTCTGTTAGAAGTTCATCTATAAGCTTATTTATGCAGGACACTATCTTTTCCTGAAGGATTTTAAGCCCCTGGCCTTTTCTAGAAAATTCCATTCTGGAGATAACATCTTCTCCATAGCTAACCTGAGGATTATAATCAGAGGCCTCAGAAATTATTTTTTGATCCAATAATGAGACAAGTTTTGCCGAGACTGTGGTTGTTCCAATATCTATGGCAATGCCATGCTGCCCTTCTGTCTTATTGCCTGGCTCAACTCTTATGAGTCTTTTGTGATCTATTCGATCAGTTTCCATGAAGCTTGCTGTTATCTGCCACTTACCTTCCCTCATGGCATAGGGAAGCCGATAGAGCACCTGACTGTCCACATCCAGGTGGAAGCTCTGGCCCACTTCACGCCTAATCCTTCCAAGGTCACTCAGGTTATCGCTAAGTGTTGGTTCTGGGACATGCATCAAGGATTTGGTTATGGCAGGCTCACTCTTTATGGAAATTTTTCTTCCTCGTGCCTTAATCCACGAGGTTGCCTTTTTGGCAAGAGGTCTTTTAAGGGCCTTTCTGTCCATCTGGGATTCAACTGGGACCCTTATAACCACGTCTGTTTCAGGAACTGTTACGCAGGCCTTCCAGCCTCCTTCTGGTAGCTCTTCCCCTTTAACAGTTCCCTCTTCAACGAATATGCGGCATTTATTACAAACACCTGCTCCACCACAACTTGCATTTATGTGGATGCCTGCCTCCATGGCAGCCTTAAGGAGGTTTTCCTGATCTTTAAATTCTATGGTTATATTTGAAGGTAAGAATGTGACCTTTGGCATATCCTGTCCTTGTACCTTGATTTTCAAATATTATCCTGGGATATTATCCAGAGAATTGTTATACGTCCAGTGTCAAGTAGCCGTTAAGTAGGATAAATAATAGTGATTATTATGGAGGTAATATGAAAATACTTGTAACAGGGGGCGCAGGCTTCATAGGCTCAAATGTGGTGGATGCCTATATCCGAGAAGGACATGACGTGGTTGTTGTTGACAATCTCTATTCAGGAAAGCTTGAAAATTTGAATCCAAAGGCAAGATTTTATCTAATGGACATCCGTTCTGATGAGATTGAAAAGGTCCTTGATATTGAAAGGCCAGATGTAATAAATCATCATGCCGCACAGATTTCTGTTCCCTATTCTGTTGAAGACCCAAGATTCGACTGTGATGTAAACATAAAAGGATTTGTAAATCTTTTAGAATCCTCAAAGGATAAGGGCGTTAAAAAGATAATATTCATATCCTCAGGTGGTGCAATTTACGGAGAGGCAGAGGAATACCCAACTACAGAAAACTATCCTCCCAAACCCCTTTCTCCCTATGCCATAGCCAAGGCGGTCTCAGAAGACTTTCTCTATTTTTACAAGCACCAGTACGGGATCGATTATACTGTCTTAAGATATGCCAATATTTATGGGCCAAGGCAAATTCCCCACGGTGAGGCAGGTGTTGTGGCCATATTCATGGATAGACTCCTTTCTGGCAAAAAATGCACACTCTTTCATTTTCCAGAAGACAAAAGGGGAATGATTAGGGATTACTGTTTTGTTGGGGACGTGGTGGAGGCAAATATCAAGGCCCTTACAAAGGGAGGTGGACAGGCCTTTAATATTGGAACAGGTATTGAGACAAAGACCCAGGATCTATTTGAAAAGATATTTGATGTGATATCTGAAAGGGTCCCACTGGATAAAGAACTTTTTGTTTTAAATAAAGAGGAGGCAAGGGCAGGGGACCTTAAAAAAAGCTGTCTTAACTGTGAAAAGGCAAAAAGGGAGCTTGGCTGGGAGCCAAAGCACAGCCTTAAGGAAGGGCTTAAAAAAACCTTGGACTGGAGGCTAAAAAAGAATTGAAGTTAAAGGTTTCCTCCTGCCAGTTAAAGATAGAAGATGATATTGATATTACCTTTCAAAAGGCCTTTGGGCTTTTAAACAGGGCATCTCAAAAGGGGGCAAGACTAATTGTTCTTCCTGAACTTTTTCCCTATGGCCCTGTTTTTGAAAAAGAAAAGGCATATGAATTTTTGGAAAGGACCCCTTCCATTTTGGAGGAATTAAGGGCCTTTTCAAGGGATAAAAGGGTTTTTATCGCCTGCGGACTTATATCAGGAAGTGGGGATAATGGTTTATTCAACAGTCAGTTTTTCATATCCCCAGATGGAAAGGTTTTTCGATATGACAAGATAAACCTTTTTCCTCCCTTTAAAGAGGACAAGGTCTTTTTAAAGGGCGATGCCCCAAAAATCTTTTCTATTAAGATTAAAAATGCCCCTTTAACCCTTGGGGCAATGATATGTTTTGACCTTCGTTTTAGCGAGCTATCAAGATACTACTCCTTTTTGGGAGTAAATGTCCTTTTGCTTTCTAGCCTTTGGCCTAGCTCAAGGATATCCAACTTTAGGACACTTTTAAGGGCAAGGGCCATGGAAAATCAGTGTTTTTTAATTGCCTCAAATGCCTGGGGGAAGAAAGGAGAAATAAATTTTGGAGGGGCGTCTGCCATAATCGGGCCAGATGGAAATGTCTTGAAAGAAATGGAAGAAGAGGAAGGAATAATAGTTTCGGAAATAGATACCAGGAGGCAGGAGGATGTTAGAAATTTTTTTAATACCTCAAGGCCTCCTGGCCCCTGGTCCTTTGATCCCGAGAAAAAGGTCTTAGGCCTTAATGAGCTTAAAGAGATTGTGAAAATGAGGAAAAGGGCAGGGCAAAAGATGGTCTTTACTAATGGCTGCTTTGACATCCTGCATGCAGGGCACATTTCCTATCTGAAAGAGGCCCGAAGCCTTGGGGATTTTCTGGTGGTTGGCCTAAACAGTGACGAGTCAATAAGAAGGATAAAGGGCGAAAAAAGGCCTGTAATTTCCGAGGAGCAAAGAAGCCTTGTCCTTTCATCCCTTTCCTTTGTGGATTACGTAGTGATCTTTAACGAGGATACCCCAAGAAAGCTGATTCACACCCTTTCACCGGATCTTTTGGTAAAGGGAGCTGACTGGGAGGAAGAAGACATAGTTGGCGCAAGGTTTGTAAAAGAACATGGCGGGGAAGTAAAGAGGATACATTTTAAGGTCGATATCTCCACCACAAAGATAATCGAAAAGATAGCACGAAGTTTTTAATGGCTTAATGCCAACGAGGTCCTAAAAAAATTTTTTTGAAGGCGGCTGAAATCCAACAAGAACAAGACCTCTATAACGGAGGCCAGGGTGGTAACCAAGGGATGCTGGTTTTTTCAGGAATTCCAAAGATTAATATTGATGAGAGGCATCAAAAAGGGCTACCAATGGGCCAGAATCAATGAGTATCCTTTTAATTTGCTCTTTCGCCCTTGATTTTGCCCTTTATTATCTCTTTTCTACTAACCGACAAGTCACTGCGGCCGCTTGAATACTTGCCGAAGAGATCCGTTCCAAGGTCCCACGGGGTCTGGCTTGAGACTTTTTTCAGGTATTTCTGGATGCTCCGCCTTATCAGCTCGGACTTTGTAAGGCCCAGCTTTTTTGCTGCATTAGTAATATTTTGCTCCATTTGGGGATCTAATCTCATGGTTAACATGATTTGCACTTCGTTTGCCTTTTTGTATTACATAAAAGTAATACAAAGGACTCGACAATTACTTCTTACCGCCTGCTGTCTTTTCTGTCAGCCTCTACTTTCACCGCCATTTAAAATTTAAACTCTTTCATACATTTCCAGGAATCTTTTTCTGCTGATTCCTATCTGGCTGCAGATATGTCTTAATGTTGATCCCTTAATTCGTTTGTGATTTGGCAGGGTTAGAGGTGTTTTGGTACTATCCTGATTTTTTCTCAACATGGCAATATGATTGCCCTCTCGAACCATCCGAAAGCCTGACTCTTCAAGTACTTTTAAGGCCTTTTTCCTGGGAATATCCCTTGGAAATTTCATCAAGCTGCCAGTTGGGCTTCTGCAATAAAGGCCTCTTCCACATCGATTTTCTCCTCAAGGACATCCTTTCCAAAGGTCTCGATGTGAAACTTGATGGCAGAAGTTACATCTTTTAGGGCCTCTTCGTAGGAGTCTCCTTCACCGACGACTATACCTTTAAGGCCAAGTGGATATGCTATGTATCCATCGCTGTGTTTTTCAATTATGATTTTGACTTTCATCCTATTCTCCTCAAAAAGAAGTTTGTTAAAAGCATAAGGCCATTCAGGCCTTCAGATAGAAGTTCACAGTTTAAATATACAATACTAGTCAAAAATTGCTCCTTTTTACCTGCTATCTTTCCAATTTGACCCTTTTTAAATCCCTGCTTTTCATGCCACACGGAGTTCAGCGACTCTTCGTATATGAGGAATTTCCCCACTGTTTAAATTCTTATACAAATCCAAAAGTTTTCTTTCAATTCATCCAGGTTTTCTCCCTGAGTCCAATAATCAAGAAATTCCTCCAGATAACCAAGCCACCAGTCCCCTTCCTGCCAGAAGACATATCTAACTGTTTTTCTTCAGTCATTTTAGATGCCTTCTTTTTAACTATCTATTAATAAATCCTCAGTCAATTTTTGAATAACTGACCTGCTTCAAATATATGACAGGATTCGTCGCAATGGATGTTGAATGTCCTATTCATGAAATCTTTTTATTTAAGTTTAAATTCATGCCTACTACTTCCAATCTTTCCACGCCTTCTTTTTCAGATTCGATTTTCCTGGCAAGTCTCTTCATGTGTTGAACCAGTTCGTTGAAATCCAATCTTTTAGTCTGAAACTTCCAGGTTTTTTCTGGTCTTGCATTTGCCAAAAGATATATTCCGTGGGTGCTATCAGCCGCCTTCAAGTATTGGCCAACAAGTTGGCTTTCAAGGCCTTCTTCCAAGTCCCCAAGGGCCCACTTA
>WFZZ01000212.1 GCA_015489315.1 Deltaproteobacteria bacterium
TTTCACTTCTCATGTTTCAAAGGGAGGTTGCAGAGCGCATTGTGGCAGGGCCAGGCACAAAGGATTACGGAATACTAAGCGTAATCTGCCAGTTTTGCTATGATGTAAGGCTTCTTATGACCCTTTCACCTTCCCTTTTTAGGCCAAGGCCCAAGGTCTTTTCAGGGGTGGTGAGCTTTAAGAGAAAAGACACTTCCGATGCTTCAATAGACTTTGGGCTTTTTGTAAGGACCGTCAAGGCGGCCTTTTCAAAAAGAAGAAAAAAGATAAAAAACTCCCTTTCCTCACTAATCAGGGATAAAGGGGATTTAACCAATATCCTAAAGGATTCCGGTATAGACCCGAACATGCGGGCAGAAGAGCTAGAGGTAGAAAGATTTATTGAACTGACAAAAAGGATTAGGAGATACATCTCCTAACCTTTAAATACCCTTTCCTTGATCATATCTGAAATTCCCTTAAATACCTCCTGCCTTTTTTCTGGATCTTCCATGTATTTCATTTCAGAAAGAAATTCATAGCCAAGGTCGATTGCCTTCTGGATAAAGGTCTTTTTGGCCTCTTTATCCTCAAGTACATTATTTAATACAAGGAATTTTTCCTTTCCCCCAAAAAAAGCCTTGGCCCTTTTTAAAATGGATTCATCAAGGCCATTTGTCATAAGGATGAGCTTTTGGGCCCTTGTGATAAGGCGTGCTGAAAGCTCCCCCAATCCAAAGGTCTCTATTATGGTTAGAGCCTTGTAATTTTGAGCCTCGTTCAGAAGCCTTTCTGCCAAGATCGGCCCCCCTAAGGCACCTGGCATAAGCTTTCCAAAGATAAGTCTTTTTCCATTATCTTCCATGTGAATTATGGTTCCAACCTGCATATTCATCATATTGAGGGCCTTTTGCGGGCAGTGTTCAGCACAGACCCCGCAGCCTTCACATTCCAGAGGATCGATCCAAAGATCGGCCTCACTTATGGCCCCAAGGGGGCAGTTTTTGGCACAAAGTCCACATGAGACACAGACCATGTAATTTCTCATGGGGGCAGGAACTTGAAAGGGCTCCTTTTTCTTGATCTTTCCCTTAAAAAATTCCCTTAGGGTGGGGACTTCAACATTTCCATCAACGAATGTGCCTTTCTCAATATTTTTCATAAGGCCCTTTATGAGCTCGGTCTTTCCACTTCCTGGGTTTCCAAATACTACGATCTCCATTATTCACCTCCTAAAAGCTTTAATGTCTTTTCAAATACTTCCTGAACATTAGGGTCCTTTTCCTGAAGGATGGCATTTCCAAGCTCTGGAATAAATGGAACGAAAAGGCCTGTCATATTATGGCCATCTATTTCCTGCCTGATATCTTCAGGAAACCTTTTTCCAATAAAGACAACAGCCCCTGGCATATCAAAGCCTTGAACAATCTGTCCAAAGGTATTTATTTCATCTTTCACCCCTTGATGTTCTGAAGTTACAAGCAAAAAGGTGTCAGCATCCTTTATAGCCCTGAGACTCATTGCCCCTAGGCCCAGGGGGGCCTTAAAAATGGCATTTTTCCCTTCTATTGGATAGCTTTCCTTAATTTCTTTTATAAGCCTGCCTTCCCAGGCATCGCCAGAAGAAAGCCTTCCTGCAAAAAAGGAAATATTTTCGTCCCTTCCGCTTCCGATTTGGCCGGATTCCATCTCTTCAAAATAGATGGCACCCTTGGGGCAGACTTCCTTACAACGGCCGCAGCCACGGCAAAAATAGGGTTTCCTAGTAACCCTTCCGTTTTCTCTAAGGATTGCACCAAAGTTACAGGCCTCAAAACACCTTCCGGAAAGGTCGCATTTTTTGTGGTCAACCCTTGAGACCCTTCTTTTTACGGTCTTTTCATTCCACGGATAAAAGGAGATGAGCTTTGGATTTGATACATCCATTTCATATACGGAAACCTCTTCCCTTTTGGCCCAAAAGCTTGAAAGACTTCGTATAAAGGTGCTTCGGCCAATATTTCCCTTAACTGCCAATATTCCAATGACCATTTTTTCCCTCCTGAATTTAAGGGCATCTGTTAAAACAAAAAACGCCTAATTTAGTGATTTTTTTAAGAAAATGGGTAAAAAGGCCCTGGGAGTCAATACCCTTTGGATATTTTTTAAGGGACTAGCAAGATAGCGGAAGTTTTAAGAAAGAAAAATCAAGTGTTTTTTAAGTATCCTGCCCTTTTTAATCGTTCAATTACCTCTTCTGGCTCTAGATCATACCAGTTGAGATAGGCATCTGCCACGGCATAGTAGAAACCGCCCCTTATGTTTGGGCAAAATATTTCGTCTGCTTCCTCTGAAAGCCTGTCAATGGCAGTGTCTGAACCCGTTGGGGCAGAGACCACAACCCTTTTGGCCCCGCCCCTTTTTACTCCCCTTATGGCAGCAAGGGTGGTAAAGCCAGAGGCAAGGCCGTCATCGGCAATGATAACGGTTTTTCCTGAAAAGTCGGGAAGGGGGCGTCCGTCCCTAAAGAGCCTGTTTCTCTTTTCTAGCTCCTTTCTTGTCCGCTCTATCTGCCCCTCCACCTGCTGAGGCGTGATTCCAAGACGGTCTATGAGCTCTTGATTGAGATAAAGGCCACCGGTAAGGCTTAGGGAGCCCATGCCTGCCTCAGGATTTCCCGGAATCTGTATCTTTCTTACAATGAAAAGATCAAGGGGAAGGTTAAGGTCCTTGGATATGGCTATTGCAATTGGGACTCCGCCGGAAGGTATCCCTACGACCAGGGTGTCCGGGGCATCCCTATAGTAGGGCTCCATCATCTTTGCCAAAAAGAGCCCTGCCTCGTCCCGGTCTTTAAATACATGGGTCTTGTTTCTGAGGGTTGGAATTTCAAAGACCTTTGCGCCTTTCATGGAAGAAGAGAGTTAATAAGGGAGCTGTATTTACCTGCGGTCATTTTGACTCTAAAAGTAACAAAAAACTTGGCCCGCCCAGGAGGACTCGAACCTCCAACCTACGGATTAGAAGTCCGCATCAATGAAAAAATATATTTTTTTGGAGGATTTCTGTAATTTATTGATTTAAAAATAAAAATTTATTTTTTTAAATGTTTAATAAAAACAACCTTTATTACAATTCTCATCCAGTTTCATCCCAAAAAATCCTTTACATTCCCGCAGATTCATTGCAAA
>WFZZ01000213.1 GCA_015489315.1 Deltaproteobacteria bacterium
AATTATTTCTTAAAGAAAATTACCATTTTTTATTATTGCAGTTTATCTTCTTTAAAAATTTCCTTAACATTGGCCATAATATTTATACTAAAATCCACAAATCACTTTTATGATGAAATCCAAGCAAAGTTGTATTATCTTCAAGACTTAGTGAGAGAGTATTTTTTGAAAAGGGGCCTTTTGAAATGGAATTTGAAAAGGAATTAAAACCTGAAAGCGAGCTTAAACCATTACCTGATCCGGATAAACTTGGCTTTGGAATTCATTTTACAGACCACATGTTCATCATGGATTATCAGGAGGGAAAGGGATGGCACTCTCCAAGGATCGTTCCTTACCAAAATTTTTCACTGGACCCGGCATCAGTAGTCTTTCACTATGGACAGGCAATTTTTGAAGGCCTTAAGGCCTATAAGGGAAAAGACGGACGTATCAGGCTTTTTAGGCCAAGGGAAAACACAAAACGTCTTAACCGCTCTGCTTGGAGGATGTGCATTCCTCAGATGGATGAAGAGCTTGTCCTTAAAGCCATAAAGGAAATCGTAAAGGTTGATTCCAGGTGGGTCCCTGACCAGCATGGGACATCCCTTTACATAAGGCCCTTTATCATTGCCACCGAGGCCTTTTTAGGAGTAAGACCATCCAAGGAATACATATTTTCGATTATCCTTTCCCCAGTTGGGGCATATTATGCAGAGGGTTTTAACCCAGTAAAGATATTTGTCACTGAAAAATATGTGCGTGCGGCAAAAGGAGGGGTTGGAGAGGCAAAGACTGCTGGAAATTATGCGGCAAGCCTCATGGCCTCTGAGGAGGCAAAGGAGCTTGGCTTTACCCAGGTCCTCTGGCTCGATGCGGCTGAAAGAAAATACATTGAAGAAGTAGGCACCATGAACATCTTTTTCCTCCTTGATGATACCCTTGTAACCCCTGCCCTTTCTGGAAGCATACTGCCCGGAATCACCAGGGATTCTGTAATACATCTTGCCAAGGACTGGGGGATAAAGGTGGAAGAAAGGCCCATTTCCATTAATGAGGTCATGGAAAAGGCAGAGTCAGGCCAGCTCAAGGAATGCTTTGGAAGTGGAACTGCTGCGGTCATATCCCCTGTTGGCTCCCTTTATTACAAGGGAAAAAGCTATATGGTGAATGGTGGAAAGACAGGCGAGCTTGCCCAAAGGCTTTTTGACGAGATAACAGGCATTCAGTATGGTGAAAAGGAGGATAAGTACGGCTGGATTGAATTTGTGGAATAGAGAACTTCTTGTTAATTAAGACTCACTGGCCCTTTTGGCCTCCATATAGCCACTTACAAGCTCGTCTATAAGTTCTTTTACAGAGACTATCCTATCCACTCTCCATACATTATCTCCGCAAAAGACAAAGCCCGAATTGAGATTCCCTTTTTGGGCATTTACAAGGGCCATGCCAATACAATAGGGAGTTTCAGGATAGCGGCAGGTCTTTATACATTTATAGGCACACTTTTTAGGGTGCTTTTCCCCCCTTGCCATCTTTTCAAGAAAGGGACCTTTAAGCGCCCTTCCTGGTAGACCTACAGGGCTTTTGATAATGGTGATGTCATCTTTTGTAGCCTTTAAATATGCCTTTTTAAAGGCATCAGATGCATCACATTCATGGGTTGCGACAAACCTTGTACCCATCTGAACCCCTGAAGCACCAAGATTGAGGAATCTAAAGATATCCTCTCCTGTATAGATTCCACCTGCTGCTATTACAGGGATCTTTTTGCCATACTTTTCCTGAAATGGCTCTACACTCTTGATGACATCTTTTACCAGGTTTTCCACCTGAAATTCTGGCTTAAAAAGGTCTTCTGCTTTAAAGCCAAGATGCCCTCCTGCCCTTGGCCCTTCTACTACAAAGCCATCCGGAAGCCTTTCATAGTGCTCCATCCAGCGTCTGCAAAGTATCTCTGCCGCACGTCCAGAAGAAACTATTGGGACTAGGGCCACATCAGAGCCTTCAGGGACCATTCCTGGAAGCTTAAGGGGAAGGCCTGCCCCACTAATTATGAGGTCTGCCCCGGCCTCACAAGAAATTTTCACCATTTCCTCGTAGTCTTGTAGGGCCACCATGATGTTTACACCAATGGGGCCTCCATCCGAATTGGCCTTGGCCTTTTTTATCTCGTTAAAAAGGGCCCTGTAATTGGCCTCTCTAGGATTTTTGTAAAAATCCTTTTCATTAAGCCCAATTAGGACCGAGGCAACAACACCAACTCCACCTGCCTTTGCCACTGCAGAGGCAAGTCCAGACATGGATATCCCTACACCCATCCCCCCTTGGATAATCGGGTAACGAGACTCGATGTTTCTTATCTTTAAACGTGGTGGGGCAAATTGCTCTTTTTCAGAAATCATGGACAGCCTTTTAGCCCACAAAAATCACTCAGTCAAGAGTAAAGCATACGCCCAAAAATTAAAATTCCACAGGGAGTTTTTGGACTTCGCTCCTTTTAAAAACTGGCCCGTCTTTGCACACATAGACCGGGCCAACATTACAGTGGCCACAGATTCCAACCCCGCATTTCATGCGGTTTTCCAGGGAGAGATAGACCTGATCATCCTTCCAGCCAATCTCTTCAAGGGGGGGCATTGTAAATTTTATCATTATGGGTGGGCCGCATATCAAGGCTGCAGAGTTTTCTGGTGAGGGCTTCACCTGACCTGCTATGGTTGGCACAAAACCCACTAGACCATCCCATCCTGGGGCCTCTCTGTCAACGGTAATGTGGCATTCAAGATCATCCCTTTCCTGCCAGCTCTTAAGCTCATCCTTATAAAGGAGCATCCCAGGGGTTCGTGCCCCATAAATTACGGTGATTTTCCCGTAGTCATTCCGATGCTCCAAAAGGTAAATGAGGGTTGCCCGCAAGGTGGTAAAGGCAAATCCTCCTGCAATTATCACAATATTTTTTCCCTTGAGCTCTCCATCAACAGGAAAGCCATTTCCAAGGGGACCCCTCACACCTATTGGCTCCCCTACATTCATCTTGTGAAGGGCGGTTGTTACAACACCGGCCCTGTTCACCGTAAAAAGGAGAAAGCCCTTTTCCGTGGGAGAAGAGGCAATTCCAATGGGGATCTCGCCCTTTCCAGAAATGCTTAGCATTGCAAATTGGCCTGGCACGTGGCTCCAGTTTTTTTGGTCTTCCTCCTTTTCAAGAACAATATGAAAGGTCTTTAAGTTTCCGTCTTCGGTCTCAACCTTTATATCCTCAATCCTTGCCTCATAGGGCAAGTATAGATTTTTCATTTGCTCTTTGCACATATTGCTAGATCTCCAGAAATTGCCTTATCACCTGTCTTATATCTATGCTTACAGGACAATCCCTCACACACCTTCCACAACCAACGCAGGAAATGGGGCCAAAGCGATCTGGAAAATATTTAAGTTTATGCATGAACCTATTCCTTACCCTCTTTACCTTCTCCCCCCTTGGATTGTGGCCTGATGCATGAAGGGTAAAAAGTGGAAACATGCACGAATCCCAGTAACGTATCCGCCTCCCCCTACCCCTTAAAACCTCATCCTGTATGTCAAAACAGTAGCATGTGGGGCACAAAAAGGTGCAAGTGCCGCAATTAAGGCAAGGATCTGTCACCTCTTGCCAAAATTGGGCGTCATAAAGATCGAAAAGGGACTTCTTGGAAAATTCTTTGGCTATATCAATGCCTTCTGAAATTCCCTCTGGGGCATCACTTTTATAGGCTTCCAACTGCCCTTCCTCTTCTTGGCTTATCTCTCTTAGGCCCAAGCCCCTCAAAAGTTCTTCTCCCCTTTGGCTAACTGGCAAAAATATGAAGGAGTCCTCCAATTCATAAACGCCTATGTCCATGCCATCAGTGGATGTGGGCGAGCCACCTACCCAAGTACAAAAGCAGGTTGAAAGATGGGTTTTGCAAAAAAGGCCAATGACAATATTTCTTTCAATGTTTCCCTGAAAGTAGCAGTCCTCCTTATAGGGCATGGAGTTTAGAAAAATGCTTCTTGCATCGCATGGCCTTACCCCCAAAAGGACCCTTTTTCTATCTGGACATTCGGGCTCCTTTAATCTAAAGGCCCTTTCATCGCCGGTCTTTGCGCTAAATTCAAAAAGGACCTCGGGTTGAGGAAGGAAAAAGGATTTTACAGAGGTCTTTGTGACACCAGGGGAAAGGTCCAGGTCACTAAGGCCTTCTATTTTTCCCCAGTCCAAAAAGCCCTTTTTCTGCCTTTTGGGGCCAAATATGTCAAAATCCCTTGAAAGCTCCTTTAAAAAAACATCCAGTTCAGATTTAAAAAGCGCTAGGGGTTTCACTTTTCTTCACCTTTTTGGCCTTGTTGCAGGATGTAGTCCTGCGGGTCCTCAAGTTTAAAGGTAGTAAGTGGAAGGGGCTCATCTATCTTAAGACCTGGCTCAAAGCCGTATAGCTCCATACAGTCTTTATAGAGCTTTTTTGTAAATAGCCTCATCCTTATACCCATTGGACATGCACTTTCGCAGGCCCCGCAGTCTGTGCACCTTCCGGCACAGTGAAAGGCCCTTAAAATATGAAAAAGGGCAGTATCGGTCTTATCAATGCTCTTTCCAACCCACTGAGGCCTTGAGTCATCCACAAAACAGGTTGGACAATAGCAAAGGGGGCATGCATTTCTGCAGGCATAACACCTTATGCAGGATAAAATCTCTTCCTGAAACCACTGCCATCTTTCCTCTATATCCATATCCTCGATCTCTTGAATATCTCCAAATCTTTTGGGAACCTGCCGTCCTCCACTAAGATCCCCTATTACCTCATCATAAATCACAGGGTCAGGATGAACACAGGACTTGCAGTTATCCCTTACAACATCCCACCTGTTAATCTCCCTTGTAAATCCATGCCCCTTTACAATCAACTTGTGGTCTTCCTCTATGACCTCTGTAATCTCATTGTTGTCAACTAAAGCTTGAACCTTTTTTCTGTCCACCATGCCTCGGCTTGATATTCCGATAATTTTAACCCTTTCCCTTTCTATCTGGTTCTCCTTTATCTGAACCACCATGTTTCTTGACCAGCAGCCTGTGACAAGGACTCCTACCTTTGGAAGGGGACCCTCTGGCGGAGGCTCATTTGGCCTTCTTGGAGGCTCAAGAGATTTAAGGACAAGGGGCAAATAATTTGCAAGATTTAAGACACAAAAGCTATTCCAGGAAAGCCTTTCTGCATCTTCTTGCCTTCTTGCCACAAAGGGCTTCATGACCATTGGAACTGTGCCTTTGGTATAGCCCAAAAAGGCGGAAACCTCCCCCTTTTTAAGGAGATCCCTTGCCACCTTTCTTATTTCAACGGTTATCTTTTCATTTATCGTGAACATGGCTCGATTTCCTTAACTAGCTTTCTAGCTGGCCCAAGCCTTTTTACCCTCTCTGTGACCTCCCTTGCCACCTGGGCAAACTGCTCGCCTTCAGAGGCGGATATCCAGGTGAAATTGACTCTGTCAGGCTCAATGCCAATAAATTCCAGAAACCTTTTAAAAAGGGCAAATCTCCGTCTTGCGTAAAAATTTCCGCTGATGTAATGACAGTCTCCCGGATGGCAGCCAGAGACAAGGACTCCATCTGCCCCGCTTCTAAGGGCATCAAGTATCATATTTGGGCTTACCCGACCGGAGCATGGGACCCTTACAATTCTAATGGATGGCGGATATTGATAACG
The DNA here is from genome assembly GCA_015489315.1 of Deltaproteobacteria bacterium. GTDB lineage: Bacteria > Desulfobacterota > Dissulfuribacteria > Dissulfuribacterales > QOAL01 > JAADCZ01. The sequence goes on from WFZZ01000213.1 coordinate 5,706, forward strand.
GCTTACCCCAGCAAGATCCGCACCGGCATAACTGCACCAGTTACACAAAAAGGCAACTATCTTTGGCTGCCAGTTTTCTTCCCTTTTCTCTTCCATGATATAACCTACTCCTCCAATGCAGCCTCAACTGCTGCCATTATCTGCTCGTTTCCAAGATTCTTAAGGGTGATGGCATCAGACCTACAGCCTGCAACACATGCCCCGCAACCCTTGCAAAGGGCAGTATCGACTACTGCCTTTCCGGTATTTTCATCAATGCCAACTGCATGATAGGGGCAAACCAGGGTGCAAAGGGCACATCCGGTGCACTTCATGGGGTTTACAATTGCAGTAATGCTTTCAGCCGGAACCTTTTCCCTTGATAGCACAATGGCTGCACGGGAAGCTGCGGCCTTTGCCTGGGCTATGGTCTCTTCCACAGGCTTTGGATAGTGGCAGAGCCCTGCCAGAAAGACGCCATCTGTTGCAAAATCAACTGGTCTCAGCTTCATATGTGCCTCAAGGAGAAAGCCCTCTTCGGTCATGGCGCACTTAAATAGCTTTGAAAGCTCACCCACATCGTCCCTTGGTCTGACGGCAGAGGCAAGGATCAGTAAATCCGGATGAAGGACAACCTCTTCATCAATGATTGGGTCCCTCACCTTAACAGTCATCCTTTCATCCTTTTCACTTACCTTGGGAAGGTTATCAAGGTCATATCTTATGAATACTATTCCCTTGGCCCTTGCCTCCTCATAGATATGCTCCCTTTTTCCATAGGTCCTTATGTCCCTATAGAGCATAAATATGTCCATATCTGGGTTTAGGTCCTTAAGTTTTAAGGCCTGGTCAATGGCATGGGTACAGCAGACCCTTGAGCAATAGGGCCTTTCAGGGACCCTTGAGCCCACACAGTGGATAAAGACTGCCTGATTCATACCCAAGAGGCCAGGATCATTCTTTATAAAACGCTGGTCAAGCTCAAGGAGCGTATGGACATTTGGATTCTTGCCATAAAGATAATTCCATTTGCCCTTCCTCGGCTTAAAGGATTCTGCCCCAATGGCAACTATGGCTACCCCATGTTCAACCATTGAGCCATCTGAAAGCTCTGACCTAAATTGGCCCACTGAACCCGAAACTGCCTTAAGGGTTGTATTGAGCCTTACATCGATATTTTCATGGGACATTACTGTCTCGATTAGGCCCTTTAGGTAATCCTGCATGAGGTTTCCCTGCCAGGTGCGGTAAAACTTTCTCCCGTGCCCTCCAAGCCTATCCTTTCTTTCAATAAGTGTTACAGGAAAGCCCTGATCTGCCAGGGAAAGAGAGGCCACCATTCCTGCCACGCCGCCACCTATCACAAGGGCCCTTTTTTTGACAGGGACAAAGTTATAGGGAAGAGGCTCATCCCCCCTTACCTTTGAAACCGCCATCCTCACAAGGTCCTTTGCCTTCTGGGTGGCAGCCTCTGGGTCATCCTGGTGCACCCAGGAATCCTGGTCCCGGATGTTTGCCATTTCAAAAAGAAACTTATTTATCCCTGCCTCTCTTAAAGTCTCCTGAAAAAGGGGTTCATGGGTCCTTGGGGTACAGGATGCCACAACCACCCTATTTAGCCCCTTTTCCTTTATGGTCTGGGCCATCTGGTTAATGGTATCCTGGGAGCAGGTAAAAAGGTTATTTTGGGCAAAGACAACGCCTGGGAGGGTCTTTGCGTATTCCGTCACCTCTTTTACATCAATAACTCCTGCTATATTTATGCCGCAGGAACAAACGAATACCCCTATCCTTGGTGGCTCTGCATAGACATTCCTTTCTGGCGGAAAGCTTTTCTTTTTGGTCTCTGTCCATCTTGAGGGCCAAAGCCTTTCCTGGGCACATGAGGCTGCAGCACTTGCCTCCATTACTGACTGGGGTATGTCCTTTGGCTCGCTAAAGGCCCCGCAAACAAATATTCCGTCTCTATTTGTGGAAACAGGTGAAAAAAGGGAGGTCTTAAGGAACTTATCCGCATCAAGCTCAATACCAAGCCTCTTTGAAAGGGATATGGCAGAGGGATCTGTCTCAAGGCCGACAGATAAGACCACAAGGTCAAATTCTTCCTCCCGCGGAATTCCGTCATCTTCCACATATCTCACAATGAGGTTATCATCCTTGCCCTTTAAGACCGTGTGGACCCTGGCTCTATGAAACTTTATCCCCTCTTTCTGAGCTCGATTGTAATAGGCCTCAAAACCCTTTCCATGTGTCCTCATATCCATGAAAAAGATGCTTGCCTCAATGTCCCCGCTTTTTGAATGCTCCCTTGCAATTACTGCCTGTTTGATGGCATACATGCAGCAGACAGAGGAGCAATAGCCATGGCAGGATCTATTTATGTCTCTTGAACCTACACACTGAAGCCATGCAATGCGTTTGGGCTCCTTTTTGTCAGAGGGCCTTTCCATGTGTCCCATACATGGGCCAGAAGGGCTTAAAAGCCTTTCAAACTCCATGCTTGTAACCACATTTTTTAGCCGCCCATATCCAGTAAACTCAAGGCTAGAGGGATCAAAGGGCCTAAAACCTAGGGCAAGTATCACTGAGCCAACCTCAAGGGTAAATTCCTTTGGCTTATCATCAAAATTTATGGCACCTGTGGGGCATACCTTTTCGCAAAAGCCACACCTTCCGGTTTTTTTTAGATAGATGCAGGCCTTTTCATCTATTGAATATTTTAGGGGAACTGCCTGCGGGTAGCGAAGATAGATGGCCTTTCTGGTCCCAAGCCCCAAGTCAAACTCATTTGGCACCTTTTTGGGGCACTTCTGGGCACAAGTTCCGCAGGCAATGCATTTTTCCGTGTCAACATACCGTGGATTCTGCCTGACCCTTACCTTGAATGCGCCAGGCTCACCTTCAAGATCAAGGACCTCTGAAAGTGTCAAGAGATTTATATTTAGATGCCTTCCGGCTTCAACGAGCTTTGGTGACAAAATACATGCAGAGCAGTCATTGGTGGGAAAGGTCTTATCAAGCTGAGACATTGCCCCGCCGATGGCAGGGCTTTTTTCTACAAGGTGCACATAAAAGCCGCTATCTGCAAGGTCAAGGGCTGCCTGCACCCCTGAAATACCTCCGCCAACCACAAGCACTGAACCTTTGGGATTACTCATGTCCTCTTCCCCGCTTCATTTTTCAAGCACAAGGGCCTTTTCAATCCAGTTCCAAAGATGTGTTGTCTTCCACTTGCCGCCATAATAGTCGCAGATATCAAGTATCTGGGTATGGCAGTTGTGGCAAGGTGTTATGACAACATCTGCCCCTGTTTTAGAAAGCTGATCAAACTTGACTTTGCCGTATTTTCTCCTGTTTTCAACAAAACCGGCCTGAAGTGCCCCTCCACCACCGCCGCAGCAAAAATTGTTTGATCTATTTGGCCAGCAATCAATGAAATTTTCCTCTCCAACCACCCTTTTTATTACAAAACGAAGATCGTCTGCCACAGGGTCCCCAATTCCCTGGCGCACCAGCTTACATGGGTCCTGGCAGGTGAATTTAAGCCCCTCCTTGTTCCAGGAAGGATCGACCTTAAGCCTTCCCTCTCTGATCCACTTAGCATAAAGGCTTATGATGCTAACGAATTCGAAGTTGTGGGGAATCTTAAACCTTCGCAACCCTTCCAGGGTTGCATAAAACATGTGGCCTCACTCGGTATTTATGTAATACTTGCAGCCAAGCTCATTTACCACCTCTGCCTGTTTCCTGACCGTGTATTCCCAGTCCTCTGGGTCTCCTGTAAAAAGGCAGTAGTTTGCCCCATCCCACCACTTGGAGGAATAGGTCCAGTCAATGCCAGCGGCATGAAGAATCTTCCAAAGCGGGACCATCTCCTCGGGCTCAACAGTGGGCTCCTTGGCATTTTGGTTTAGATAAAAGGTTGCGCCCTTTTTGTCTATTGGGGCCTTAAGTTCCTTCCATTGAGGCTCATTCTCCCTTACCTCTTCAAGGACATCGTTGACCACCCAGACAAAATCTTCGTTTGGGATACCAGTGCTGTTACTTTGCTTTTGAAGGTCGCAGGAACGCTGAAGGTTTTTGGGCCTCTTGTCCCTTGGCCTCATACCCCTTATTTCATAGACAATCCGTCCTACATCTATCCCCATTGGACATGCATATCTGCACCTTTGACACATGGTGCAGGAATATATCCAGTTGGTCTCAAGGATCTTTTCATCCTGGCCAAGGACCAGATATCTTAAAAATTTCCTTGGATCCATCCCTTCAATCCCTGTGGCAGGACAACCACTTGAACAAAGGCCGCAGGTAAAACAATAGTTGATATTTGCATCAGGAACTGCCTTTTCTATCTGGGCCTTTACCCTTGCCCTCAAGGCATTTAGATCAATAGCTTTTTCCATGGTGTATTCCCTTAGAACCCTTATTATTAAAGGGTCAATAAGCATTTGCTACAACTGAAAAGATAGTTTAATTCCTATAGCCAGAAAGAGGTTTTGTCAAATTTATATTGGAATAAATAACTCTAGATTTGAATGAATATTTAACTATTTCAGTTGTTTGTTATTTTTTTTGCATTCTTTTACAAAATGATTGTTCCCATTGTATCTTAAAAATCTTTAAAATCTTTTGCCTATCCTGTGTAAGATCGCTCATGACCTTTTCAAAGGACAAAAATTCATAGGGCGCCTTTCTTTGGAATTCATCCATAACCTTATCACAAAAATACCACGTGCACCTGTAGGACCTTTCAATACGATCTAGAACACATCCCTCTGGGCCAAGAAATTGACAAGTGCTAGTATCCTTTAACCCCTTTTCATATGCCCTGGTCTTTATTCCCAGACACCTTTGAACCACTAGGTCCTCAAAATCTGGGAAGCCGTGCCTATTCACACAGCAGGGATTTTTACAATTTGCACAAAACTTTTCTGTAAACCCCTTTAATATTGGCTCAAGACGCAAGTAGTCATCTCTAAGTCTATTTCCAATTTCAATCATTTTTGAAAGGGGAAATTGCTTTTTAGAAAAAATTGTGTCTATCTGAAATTTGGCCCTTTTAAGGCCAACCGAATCATTGAGACTTATTTCTGGAAATTCCACAATGGAGTCATACTAGCACTTTTTATTGATTTGTTAACAAATAAAAAAGGCGCCTTTAATAATAACAAAGGCGCCTTTAATTTTCAGCAAAAGATGTTCTAATTAGTGGTCAATAGCAGCACCTGCACCCCTTGGGGTACGTATGGATGCTACAAGGTCCTGAATCTCTCTTGGCGGCTCCTTGGTCATGCGAGAAACCACAAGGGTAACTACAAAGTTGATAATCATACCAACGGTTCCAATACCTTCAGGGCTTATTCCAAGGAACCACTGATCCTTTGTTCCACCCATGAATTTAAAGTAGATGATGTAGGCGGCAGTGAATATTATACCTGCTAGCATACCGCAGATTGCCCCTTCCCTGTTTGTCCTTGTGGAAAAGATTCCAAGGACAATTATGGGGAAGAAGGAAGAAGCGGCAAGTCCAAATGCAAAGGCCACCACCTGGGCCACAAAGCCTGGCGGGTTAATTCCAAAGTATCCGGCAATGCAAACAGCAATTCCTATCATGATACGGCCTACAAGGAGACGCTGTTTCTCTGTGGCCTTTCTATTGATCATTCTGTAGTAAAGGTCGTGTGAAATGGATGAAGCAATAACAAGAAGAAGTCCTGATGCAGTGGAAAGCGCTGCAGCCAGACCTCCTGCAGCAACAAGGGCAATGACCCATGCTGGAAGATTTGCAATCTCTGGATTTGCAAGGACCATGATGTCCCTATCCACATAGAGCTCATTAGGGGAATCAGTAATTTTATTAGCAACAAGCTTTTGTCCCAATGGACCAGTTTTCCCCGTAAACTTTGGCTTTCCGATAAAAGGCTTTCCAGCCCTGTACTGGATTATTCCATCATTGTTCTTATCAACCCATGCGATAAGCCCTGTCTTTTCCCAGTTTTTAAACCATGAAGGTGCCTGGGAATAGGGCTTATCATTGATGGTATCTATCATGTTATAGCGTGCAAATGCAGCTACTGCTGGAGCTGTGGTATAAAGGATTGCAATAAAAAGAAGGGCGTAACCTGCACTCAACCTTGCAGCCCTGACACTAGGAACAGTATAGAACCTAATTATAACATGAGGAAGCCCGGCAGTTCCAACCATAAGGGCGAAGGTGATACAGAATACGTCAAGCATGGATTTGGCCCCTGGCTGGGTATAGGCAGTAAATCCAAGGTCTGTATTTAGCTTATCCAGTACGTCCAAAAGATACTGACCTGTATATTGACCGGTCTGGACATGGCCACCCAAACCAATTTGTGGAATTGGGGTACCAGCAATCTTCATGGAAATAAAAACTGCCGGAATGAGATAGGCAATAATCAAAACTGTGTATTGGGCAACCTGCGTCCAGGTAATACCTTTCATTCCACCAAGTCCTGCATAGAAAAAGACTATGGCCATACCGATGAGAACTCCAATATCAACAGGAACCTCAAGAAAACGGCTAAAGACAATTCCAACACCCCTCATCTGGCCACATACATAGGTAAGAGACACAAAGATGGCACAAACAAGGGCTACAAACCTGGCTGCATCTGAATAGTATCTGTCGCCAACAAAGTCTGGAACTGTATATTTTCCAAATTTTCTTAAGTATGGTGCAAGTAAAAGGGCCAAAAGCACATAACCACCTGTCCAACCCATAAGATAAATGGAACCTGCATAGCCCAGAAAGGAGATGAGACCTGCCATGGAGATAAATGAGGCAGCACTCATCCAGTCGGCGGCAGTAGCCATACCATTTGCCAAGGGAGGTACACCCCCACCTGCCACATAAAAACCCTTTGTATCACGTACTCTGGAAATCCATGCGATAAAGATATAAAGGCCAAAGGTAAGGCCCACCATTATATAAGTCCATGCTAGAATAGACATGACTCACTCCTCTCCTTTTTAAATTTTTTGTTTTTGTCAGTTACTCGTGAACGTCGTACTTGCGGTCAAGTTTCTGCATATAAAGATAATAGATAAAAATGAGACACACGAACACATAGATGGCCCCTTGCTGGGCAAACCAAAAGCCAAGAGGGAACCCGCCAAGCCTTATTGCATTAAGGGGTTTAACAAAGATGATCCCACAGCCATATGAGACAAGAGCCCATATCACCAATAAAAAGGCCATAAAACTGATGTTTTTTCTCCAGTACTCCTGTAAATTCTTGTCCATTTTCTCCTCCTTTTTTTTCGCAAAAATTGGTGTAAAAATAACAGTGAAATAATTGTTGTCAATAATGGATTTTTAACTAATACCCTAAAAAATAAGAGTTTTTTTATGAACATTGACTCATTTAAGATAGCAACATTTAATGCAAATGGCCTAAGGGCAAGGATTCCCATTATCAAAAAATGGCTTTTGGAAAATCCGGTTGATTGTCTCTGCATACAGGAGACAAAGGTAAGGGATGAAGACTTTCCAAAAGAAGAATTCGAATCCCTTGGGTTAAATGTGGTATTTAGAGGTCAAAAGGCATATAATGGTGTAGCTATAATTAGCCCCCACGCGATTAAAAATGCCCTTTTTGGCTTTGGAGATGGCAATGAGGAAGAGGAGGTAAGGCAGATTGTCTGTTCAATAAATGGAATTACCATAATAAATTCCTATGTACCCCAGGGAAGGGCCCTTGACCACCCTGCCTTTCAGAAAAAACTAAAGTGGTTTTCTGACATGATAAAACTATTCGACTCCCTTGAAGAAGGAACTCCATTTATATGGTGCGGGGACATGAATGTTGCCCCTGAACCCATAGATGTCTATGCACCTGAAAAAAAGAAAAACCATGTTTGCTTTCATGAATCTGTAAGGGATGCCTTTAAAAATTGCATTTCCTGGGGATTGTTTGACTGTTTTAGAAAGCTTCACCCAAATGAACCGGATAGATACACCTTTTATGATTATAGAATCCCAAAGGCGGTAGAAAGAAGGCTTGGCTGGAGAATTGACCACATCCTTGCCCCTAAGGGCCTTAAAGATTCCCTCGTAGAATGCGAAATAGATATCAGGCCAAGGCTCATGAAACGCCCTTCTGACCACACCTTTCTCTTTGCAAGATTTGACCTAAAAAGGCCCAGCCATGGATAAAAGAGACAGACTTCGCATAAAAAAAATCGGTATAGACACCTATCGGGAAAATGTGGCCTACATGCATAGAGACTGCTGTGTTTATCGGGCAGCAGGCTTTCAGGCCCTATCAAAGATAAAGATTTCTCGAGACGGAAACGGGATTCTGGCAGTCCTAAATGTGGTCCTTGATGAAAGGATTTGCGCCCCTGGAGAGCTTGGTCTTTCTGAGCCTGCCTTTTCCCAGCTTGGTCTTAAGGAAGGAACTGAGGTTAAGATTGACCACCCTGAGCCCCCTCAATCAATGGATGCAGTTAGACGAAAAATTGCCGGAGACACCCTTAAAGAAGAAGACTTTTACGCAATCACAAAGGATATTGTTGAACACAGATATTCAAAGATGGAGCTATCTGCATTCCTTGTTGCCTGTGCAGAAACTGGGCTTGAAAGGGACGAGGTCCTTTCCTACACCAAGGCCATGGCCGATTCGGGCCAGAGATTACACTGGGGAAGGGACATGGTGGTGGATAAACACTGTATTGGCGGAATCCCTGGAAACAGGACCTCCATGATAATTGTCCCCATAGTTGCGGCCTTTGGCCTTTTGATCCCAAAGACCTCAAGCCGTGCCATCACATCCCCTGCAGGAACTGCAGACACAATGGAAGTCCTTTCAGAGGTAAATCTTGAGCCGAAAAGACTCAGAGAGATCGTAAAAATGGAAAACGGCTGCCTGGCCTGGGGCGGAACCTCCCATCTTGCTCCTGTCGATGACCTTCTCATCACTGTTGAAAGGCCACTTTCCCTTGATGCCCCAGGTCAGATGATTGCATCAATCCTTTCAAAAAAGCTCGCCGCAGGATCAACCCATCTGCTTCTGGATATCCCTGTTGGACCAACGGCAAAGATAAGACACCGCCATCAGGCACTTAGACTCAGAAAACTCTTTGAATATGTTGGTGACAGGATCGGAATCCAGATCGAAGTGCTCATTACCGATGGAAGCCAGCCCATTGGAAGAGGAGTGGGGCCAGTTCTAGAGGCAAGGGATGTAATGAAGGTCCTTGAAAATGCCCCGGATGCTCCTGAAGACCTTAGAGAGAAGGCCATTGAGCTCTCTGGAAGGATAATAGAGTTTCATCCTGATGTCAGGGGAGGGACGGGCTCCAAGATTGCAAGAGAGATACTTGACTCGGGTAAGGCCCTTAAAAAAATGAATTCAATCATAGCCTTACAGGGCAAAAGGAAAGAGAAACCAAGGCTTGGACACCTAAAATATGATTACCTTTCACCAAGAGACGGTAAAGTCCTTGAGATAAATAACTGGATCATAAGTAGGACAGCAAGACTTGCAGGGGCACCCCTTGATAAAGGCGCAGGTGTTGATCTTTTTAAAAAGGTTGGCGATAAGGTTAAAAAAGGGGATGTACTTTTTAGGATCTATTCGGAATTTGAATCGGATTTTCAGTTTGCAAAAAATTATGTGAAGAAAAACCCTGCATATCTTGTGGGCTAATGAATAAAAAGGTTTTTTTACTCTATTTTGAAAATTGTAAAAAGGTGGCAAAGGGGCTTTCAAAGGGCCTTTTCATACCATCTAAACCCATTCGTGTCCATAAATTCCCCGATGGCGAAAATCTCATTACTCTTCCTGAAGGCCTTCCAAAATGTGTAATAATCTATCAAAGCCTTTACAATCCCAATGAAAAACTCATTGAACTTCTTTTTTCTGCAAAGGGGGCAAGGGAGCTAGGGGCAAAAAGACTAATTCTTGTTTCTCCCTATATGTGCTACATGAGACAGGATAAGGCCTTTTTACCAGGCCAGGTGGTAAGTCAAAGGGTTATAGGAAACTTTTTAGGTGGACTTTTTGATTGTATCATAACCATAGATGCACACCTTCACAGGACCCCAGATATCCAAATGGTCTTCACTGAGGCAAAGGCCATAAACCTTTCTGCCAAAGAGGCTATAATAGATTTTATTAAAAGGGAAATAAAAAATGATAATATTCTTATCGGGCCTGATGAGGAATCGCAGCAATGGGTTAGGGAAATAGCAATAGGTACAGGGCTAAAATACGGTATTTGCAAAAAGATAAGAACTGGAGATGAAAAAGTTACGGTATCCCTTCCTAAGGACCTGGATTTTAAGGGGAAACGGGTAATAATAATTGATGACATTATAAGCACAGGTCATACAGTGGCCCAGACCTCTTTACTTTTAAAAGCGGCCGGAGCTATAGAAATAAACTGTATTGTTACCCATGCACTCTTTACCAATAATGCCCTCAAGGTTTTAAAAGAGGCAGGAGTAAACAAGATATTTAGCACAAATACTATTCCTCATGACACAAATTCCATAGATATCACTCCAATTCTGAAAAGGGCCTTGGAAAAGGAGCTTTTGCTATAGTTTTTAGGCCAGACTTGCCAGTCTCTCCTTTATGGCCGATAACCTTTCTTCAAACCATGCCTTTTTTCTCAACAAAAACTCCTTTTGGTCTTGGGAATCCCAAAAGCACCTTCTGAAACCAGCTCCAAATCCCCTGGAAAAACCTCCAGGGCCTCTCTGGAACTGTCCACCCAGACATCTTCCCTTTCTTCTAAACATTCTGCCTCCTTGTCCATTAAAATTCTTTTCCATCCAGGGCATAATCACACCTCCTTTTTGAGCTTATGCTAAAAACAATATAATGAGCATAAGACAAAAAAACAAGAGGTGATTCAAAATATTGATGGAGATTTTCCAAAATACAGACTGCCAAGGGGGCAAGACAGATATTCTGCAACAACCTTACACTTTATCTTGAAGAGAAAATATACGGGAAGGGCTTCATCGGAAAGGGTCTCAAAGTTTCCCTGGCCCTTGCTTATTATCAAAGGAGTACTTTTAAAAAGATCCAGAAATTCCTTTGAACACCAGTCAAAGATAATACCAGGGGCCTTGCATCCTGTGGATACAATCTTAGCTACCTCCCCCAGGCCAGAAGAGATCGCATCTTCTTCAGTGACATCGTTTATTATTGGGCCACCTCTAACCGCATAATAAACCGGCTTTTTAAGCTCTTCTATCAAAAGACGGTCAAAGACAGATTCACCGCAATTATCACCAAGAACAAGGACCCAGGGGGCATCTTCAAGGTCCCTTATAAATTCATCATATTCCCACTTTAAGAATTCCTTTTTTGCCACCGTGTCTAGTTCGTTTAGAAGGTCAAAATCGGAGGATATGCCATAATCAATCACGTTTCCGGCAGCGGCGTATCTTATTGCAGATTCGAGCCTATCAGAACTTTTATCAATCCTTGATCTCGCCTTATTAAAAAGGGAAAGGGCATGTTCTATACTTTCCCTTTTTAAATGCCTGAAAGGATCCGGATTCTTTAATGTCTTTGAGATAAAATCATAGACAAAACTTGCTGTCCTTGGCGGTGGGCAATCTACGTCTGAATCTGAAAGTATCCTGGAAACCCCCTTTAATAACTTCCAAGTTGTGGCATCATCGATTTCTAAAAGCTCTGCTGTCCTTTTTGTCTGGAGAAAAAAACAGGGATAACAGTCAAAATAGGTCTTCATGTCTTAGAAAGCTGGGACTTTAGGACATCAAGAACCACATCTGAATGTCTTATTTCCTTACCCTTTCTCTTTTGTCTAACCCTTACGTTTTTCCAGGATTTTACTATCTCTCTTTGGGGATTTATCAAAAATGTGCTTCTTATTACCCCTTCATATTCCCTTCCATAATTCTTTTTCTTGCCCCAGGCCCCATAGGCCTTCAAAACCTCCTTGGAAGGGTCGGACAACAAAAGGACCTTGAGGTCATGTTTTTCTATAAACTTTTCATGGGATTTTTCACTGTCAGGGCTAATACCAATAACCTTTGCACCAAGCCCTTCAAACTCGGAAAGAAGTGATGAAAAATCAATGGCCTCCTTAGTACAGCCTGAGGTGTTGTCCTTTGGATAAAAGTATAGGACCACCCAGGAGCCCTTAAAATCTGAAAGGGAAACGTCCCTTCCGTTTGCATCCTTTAAAGTGAAATCTGGTGCCTTTTCCCCTTTTTGAAGTGTCATTTCTAACTTCCTGCCTTTTCTATTTTGTTACAAACTCAAAAAATCTTTCGAGTAATTTGCCCTTTGCTTCAAGAAGTTCCGAAAGCTCTTTGTCACTCATAGGGTTTAACATATCAGGATTATCCTTTACGGTCCTACCGAATAACATCCGTGCAATCTTTCCCTTTTCGATGGCCACTAAAAAGGCAACATCTTCCTTCCCCTTGTAATCCAGGCCAAATTCAAATTCATCAAAGTCATCGGGTGACTCTGGTGCATAACGGATCGAAATACCCATTTGTGAAAGGGCCTTTACATCCATGACTTTTTCTAAATCAAGGGTCTTTTTTAAAAACCTTCTAAATCTTTTCACCTTTCCCCCTCTTAATAGTCCTCAAGGCTTATGACCATGCCGGTCAATATCTTTGGATAAAAAAACGTGGACTTATGCGGCATGCAAAGACCTGCATCTGCCACATCCAAAACCTGTTCAACCTTGGTGGGACTCATAAAAAAAAGGATTCTATCTTCCCTTAACATGGAAATGGCCTCATGGGAGTCCGGGCAATACCAAATATCTTTACCTATTTCAAGATTATTGGTATCAACTCCAAGGCCCTTTTTAAAAACAAGCTCTTCTAAAAGCACAACATCAAGACAGGCAAGCTCTTTGTGACCAAGCGCCTTTAAAAGCTCGGCCCTTGCCTTTTCCTTTGCCTTTAACAAAAAGGCCTTTCGTCTCTTTCCAAACATAACGGTAAGGGATTGATGACAGGTCTTACCAAGGGTGTCTTTAAACTTTTCTGCATGAGAGGAAGGCCCCATTGAATCCGATAATTCTATCTCCTCGAAATCGAAAAATGTCTCCAGCCTCTCTCTCACAGTCTTACAATCTATCCCTTCAGGTATCTTTAAAAGTCTGTGGGTTGGAAGAACCACCAAACCTGGATCTGACGCATCTACCAAATAGGCAGAAGTGAAATTATACGGTGCATTTTCCCCTAAGCCATAGCGGGCCTCCATCTCCTTCCTGTATCTTATTGCAGTGGTATATCTGTGATGGCCGTCAGCTATATAAAGATTTCGGCCTGAAAATTCTCTTTTAAGCCAACTGATATGATCTTCATCGTCAATCCTTTCAAGCCTGTGAATGGCTCCTTTGTCATCCCTGACTTCAAAAAGTTTAGTTCTTGGTGCTGTGTCAAGGATAGACTTTATCCCAGGACTTGGCCGATAAAGCATAAATATCTGGCTAAACTGTGCCTTGGTGGCAACCCTTAGTGAAAATCTATCCTCGGTAACCTTTTGAAAGGTCTTTTCATGAGGCAGTACTGTTCTTTTTTCCCAATCATCGGCTCTAACAAGAGAAATAAATCCTCTCCTGACAAAACTCTTTCCATCCACCTTGTATTCGATATCATAAGGATAAATGCTAGGCCTACTATCCCTAAAAAGTATACCTTCATTGACCCACTCCTTGAGAAGCCTTGCCGCACAGTCGTATTTATCCTTTACGTCTTTTTTGCAAAATTCCTTTTCTGGCAATTCAAGAGCAAAGATATTTTTTGGATTTCTTCTGATGAATTCATCCCTTTCCTTTTTTGTAACAATATCATAGGGAGGCGCCACAAAGTCTCCCAGGTCTTTAAATCTTTCTGTGTTGTAGTAGGCCCCTTTAAACGGGCAAACAGTAGCCATTTACCTTTTTCCTTTCCCTTCCCTTATTCC
>WFZZ01000214.1 GCA_015489315.1 Deltaproteobacteria bacterium
CTTTCTATTCGTCCAAGTATTTCGTCTGATGTGCCAAATACCCCTGAAAATAAGCGGAATTTTTCTGTTAAAAGCTCAAGGACACGCCTGTCCGCGGCATTTCGTTCGTTTAGGAAATTTATGACCACCACATCAAACTTTTGTCCATAACGGTGACAACGGCCAATTCGCTGTTCTATGCGTTGAGGGTTCCAGGGTAGATCATAGTTGATGACAAGGGAACAGAACTGGAGATTTATTCCCTCTGCCCCGGCCTCCGTTGCTATCATTATGCTGCCCTTTTCCCTGAAATAATCAATTATGGCAGTCCTTCTGTCTATGGCAAGTGTGCCTGTAACCCGGTCTGTGCCTTTGTGTTTTTCAAGCCATTCGTTATAGATCCTTTTTGCCTGAGGAGAAGTGTTTGTGCCGCTAAAGGTTATGACCTTGCCGGAAAAGCCGTTGGCTGAGAGAAACTCTGAAAGATATTCAAGGGTCCTTTTAGATTCTGTAAAGATAACTGCCTTTTTGGCTGCGCCCATCTGCTCCATCTGTTCAAAGCCAAGCTCTATTGCTGTAAGGAGGGCCTTTGCCTTTGTATCAATTGTGATGGACTGGGCCATGTGGATGAAAGAGTCAATTAGTCGTAATTCTTCATCAAGAAGCCTTTTATCAATTGTTTCTTCATCTTCTGATGTGGAATCTGGCAGCTCCTCGATATAATCTTCTTCTATTTCCTGGTTAGAAATGATTTCAAAAAGAAGCGCCTCGTCTGGCTCCTTAATGCCCTCTTTTATCTTTTCAAGCCTCTTTTTTATGGTCTTTAGTGTCTGGACAATGGCATGAGGGCTAGAGGCAAGAAGCTTTCTTAGGATTAAACCGGTAAGATGACGCTGGCGTTTGGGTATTGCGTATGAATCTTCCCGGTTAAGAAAATCAGAGATTACCTCGTAAAGTTCCTGTTCCTTGTCGGTCGGTTTAAAGGGAACGGTTATAGGGCGCCTTTCAGTATATTTTATGTATTCGAGCACCTGGCGTCTTAGTGTTCGTTTCACAAAACTTTTGATACGATTTCGGAGTTCACCAAGGTCTGCATCTTTGTTCAGGTATTTTCTTTTAAAGGCCTTTTCGCTTCCAAAAATATGGTCATCTATCAGGATCGAAAGGCCATAGAGTTCAAGGAGAGAATTTTGTAAGGGTGTTGCTGTAAGAAGGATTTTTTGCCTGCCCTCCAGGGCCCTTTTAATGGCTTTTCCTATTTTATTGCTTTTTCTGTAGACATTTCTAAGTTTGTGCGCTTCATCTATGACTACAAGGTCCCAGGGAACCCCCCTGAGCCTGTCTTCAATGCGGGCTGCAAAATGGAAGGAAACGATTATGACCTTTTCTGAAAAAAGTGGAGAGCCGCCAATCTCATTTTCAAAAATGCGCCAGCTCCTGGCATCGAGGATTAAAGATGGAAGGTGAAACTTTTCAACGAGCTCCATGGCCCACTGCTTTCTAAGGGACGCTGGACAAATTATTAAAAGTTTTCTTTTCCTCTCTGCCCAGAACTGGCTGAGCACCAGGGCTGCTTCAATGGTCTTTCCAAGACCTACTTCATCTGCAAGGAGAACGCCCTTGTCCAGGGGATTTTTCAAGGCAAAAAGGGCAGCTTCAATCTGGTGAGGGTTTAGGTCAACAGTTGCATCAAAAAGCGACTGTGTAATACGCTCAACCCCGTTTGTGCCATGTTTAATTGTCAGGGCATAGGCGTAATATTTGGCATGATGTGGTGAAATCATGGGAAATTCCCTCAATACCTCTTTAACTTTTCCACCACGACTCCCACAACGTAAAGCTCGCGGTTGTCCACTACGATATCCTCATACTTTGGATTCAAGGGGTGAAGGACCCAGCGGTCTCCCTTCTTTTTTATCTGAAACGGTCCCCAAAATTTAGACAGTTTTTTTGGCATTTTTTGTTCGCCTTCCTGTCCATAAAGCTGCCCTTGAAAATTCGGACCTTCCGCCGGTTTAGTGGATACCGGGTTAGGC
>WFZZ01000215.1 GCA_015489315.1 Deltaproteobacteria bacterium
ATTCACAACTTTGGTGGCCATATCCTCTATGTAACACCCAAGGTATGGCTTGGTAGCTTTGACTTCCTCTTATGGGGTGATGCCCAGACAGGAAGTTGGGCCGATAGCAATGGAAGGGCAGA
The DNA here is from genome assembly GCA_015489315.1 of Deltaproteobacteria bacterium. Classification (GTDB taxonomy): domain Bacteria; phylum Desulfobacterota; class Dissulfuribacteria; order Dissulfuribacterales; family QOAL01; genus JAADCZ01. The sequence goes on from WFZZ01000215.1 coordinate 123, forward strand.
CCAGAGTGCGTTTGCCATTGCAGTTGAAGGTGGCTACAAGTTTGAAGACGTTGCATGGCAACCGTGGCTTCGCACTGGATTTTTCAGGAGCTCTGGTGATGACGACCCAACCGATAATGACCGTAATACTTTTTTCATGATGATGCCAACACTTCGTATCTATGCAATGACCCCTTGGTACAATCTTATGAACACCAAGTACTGGTTCTTCCAGGTAATCGCAAAGCCCATGTGTAATCTGGTTGTAAGAAGCGATTTCACACAGCTTTGGCTTACAGAGGAAGACGATGCCTGGTATCAGGGCTCTGGTATGACAAGGCCTGATATTTTTGGATACAAAGGCCTTAAAGGCCATGTTGGGAAAGGCCATGACTCCCTTGGCAGCATGTGGGACATTTCTCTTTTCTTTAAAAATATTTATAAATACAATGGCCTTTCTCTAGGTATGGACCTTTACTATAGCCACGTATGGGGAGACGATGTTGTCGAAGATAACTTTCAAAAAGACGACGATCTGGACTTCTTCTATGCAGAGTTCAGGCTAACTTTCTAGGCTAAAACGAAAGGCCAGCTTTATGCTGGCCTTTCCTTTTAAAGGAGGTATTAAAGTGAAAAGATTAAAAGTCCTTCTACCTTCATTGATTTTGATTTTATGTTTTTGTGCTGTGGGCTCAGTAGTATGGGCAGACAAGCATCCTGAATTGAGTGACCAGGAAAAATTGACAGCCTGTGCAACCTGCCATATTAAGGCAACACCAGATATCTACAAGGAGTGGTTCGGTTCAGTACATGGAATTGGCAATGTGAAATGTTATCAGTGTCATGGCACCTATGAAGATTTTCATGTAACTCCAAAGGAAACAAGTTGTGCATCATGTCATAGTGCCCAATTTGCTAAAAAGCCTAAAGGCAAGACCTGCTGGGATTGCCATCCAGCCCATCATTTTTTCATTCACAAGTAATTAGGAGGCAACTATGGGTCTTTCAAGAAGAGAATTTTTAAAAAGGACTGCTGCACTAACGGCAGCATCTTATGTGGGTATAAATCTTCCTTTTAAAAATGAGAATACATCGCAAGCCTCAGATGCCGACAGTTGGCATAAGGGGACTTGTAGGCTCTGTGGTTCAGGCTGTAGGCTAGAACTGGGGGTAAAGAATGGAAAGGCCGTAGCCCTTAGGGGTATTCCGGATTCTAGGACAAACTACGGCTATCTCTGTATGAAGGGCATGCTTTTCTATAAACTTATGGGTTACAACAACCCTGATAGACTTAAAAAGCCCCTTTACAGAAAGAGCAAAAAAGAGCCTTTTAAAGAGATTTCTTGGAATGAGGCACTAAATATTGCTGCAAAGGAATTTGCAAAGGCAGTTAAAAAACATGGCAACAATTCTGTTGCCTATTATGGCTCGGGACAGGCCCTTACAGAAGAGACCTATATATTTCAGAAGGTCTTCAGAGGCGGGCTTAGAACCAATAATGTTGAAGGAAACCCTCGTCTTTGCATGGCAAGTGCAGTTGGGGGCTATCTGACGTCATTTGGTGCCGATGAACCCATTGGTAGTTATACAAATTTTGAAAGAGCTAGTTGCTTTTTCATCATTGGCAGCAACATGGCCGAGGCACACCCTGTTCTTTTTAGACGCGTCATGCGTAGGAAGTTGGATAATCGCGAAACAGTCAAGGTTATAAATGCAGATCCAAGGGTTTCCCCCACATCGAGAATAGCAGATTTGCACTTGCAGTTTAGACCAGGGACAGACCTTGCCCTTTTAAATGCAATGGCCTATGTGATTGTCAAGGAAAAGCTTTATGACGAAACCTTTCTTAAAAATTATGCCACCTTCCGAATGGGAAAGAAAAAAGAAGTTTCCTTTGAAAAATATAAAGAATTTTTAAAGGACTATACACCTGAAAAGGTTTCTGACATCTGTGGAGGAAATATTACTCCTGAAAAAATCAGGACAGCCGCCCTTTGGTTTGCCAAATCAGAAGGTACCATGAGTATTTGGACCATGGGCATTAACCAGAGAAAACGCGGTGTCTGGGCCAACAATTTAATCCACAACCTTCACATCCTAACAGGGCAACTTTGTCGTCCGGGTGCCGACAGCTTTTCACTTACAGGTCAGCCAAATGCCTGTGGCGGGGTTCGCGAAGGTGGCGGACTTTGTCACATTCTTCCAGGTCACAGACTTGTTAAAAAAGATAAGCTTCGTCACCAAGTGGAAAAGCTTTGGGGAATTCCGCAGGGTCGTATTCCGCCCAAGCCTGGTTATCATACCATTGCCATGTTTGAGGCAGTGAACCAGGGGAAGATTAAGGCCATCTGGATTAACTGTACAAGTCCTGCCCAGAGCTTACCAAATTGTGACAAGTATAGAAAAGGCATGTCCAGGGAAGATGTCTTTATGGTGGTTACCGATATCTTTCCCACAAAGACAACAGAGCTCGCAAATCTCATTTTGCCAACGGCCTTTCACTTTGAAAAGACCGGTGTCTATGGCTGTACTGAAAGACGTTCACAGTTAACTGTAAAGGCAGTGGATGCCCCAGGTGAGGCAAAGCCTGAGGTTTGGATTGTTAGAGAATGGGCCCTTAAGCTGGCAAAGGAGCTAAAGGATCCGGTAATCAAAAAATGTGTTGAACCGTTTCTTGGAAAAGAACCCGATTATGAGCTTCCGAAGGCCATTTGGGACGAATATACCCAGAAGTTAACAAAGGGCCGTGATAACGATCTTAGAGGTGCCACCTATGATGTCCTTAAAAAATTGCCAGATGGAGTTCAATGGCCTGCTCCAACCAAGGAATGGGCACTTAAGGGAGGAACTGATATCAAGTTTGTTCGTGGTCTTGATCCACTGGCCGATAAGCATGCTAAGGATCAAAAGCCTTATCAGTTTTATGGCCCTGCCCATCCTGACAAAAAATTGTGGGTTTGGTTACGTCCACAACGCGGTCCTGAAGAGATGCCAGATTTTGAATATCCATTCTATTTATCAACTGGAAGGGTCATCGATCAGTGGCACACAAGTAGTATGACCGGTCGAATTCCCGAACTTATGAGGGCCAATCCTTATGCCTATGTTGAAATCAATCCAAAGGATGCCAAAAAGCTTGGCATAAAACCTGGTGATATGGTTGAAGTGGCATCAAGGCGCGGTAAAAATATTTTACCGGCAAAGGTATATGTTGGGCCTTGTGAGGGAATGGTTTTTGTTTACTGGTATGATCAGGAAGAGTCCAGGATGATAAATAGGGTCACAAAGGACGCCTTTGATCCAGGTTCAAAGGAACCCGAGTTTAAGATTTGTGCCTGTAAGATAAGAAAAGTCTCAGGGCCAAAGCCACTGAAACCATTCCTTGTTGAAATGAAAACATAGTATCACAAACAGGGCTGGCTTTTGCCAGCCCTGTTTTTTGAAGGATTGAAATGAGACAGCTAATTTTAAATATTTTTATTTATTTCTTTCTATGTACGGTAGCCTTTTCAGGTGAAACAAGTTCCTTTTTTTATAATCATACAAAGGGGAAGTCTTGCGGAGAGAGCTGGCTATTGATGGAGCGATTGATTCAAAATGAAAAGGTAAGGTGTAAGGGCTTGCTCTCCCTGGAAGGTTTTCCATATCTAAGGGGGCCTAAGGCGGTTTTGGAATTATCCAAAAAGATTTCAACAAAGTATTCAGAGCATGAATGGCTAGAGCTACTAAGGCGTGCAGACCTCCAGGCAAGGTATATTGAAGTTGATGCTTTAAGTAAAGAAGCAAGAGAAAGGTTTTGTAAGGAGGCGGGAATTGATTGTTTTTGGGGTAGGATAAGGGCCTATATTGCCAGATGTTCTGCAATAATTATGGGCAATGAAAAGATAAATCATGATTATATGAAACGAGTAAAGACTTCTGCAAAAAAGGCCTTGTCAAAAGATTCTAGAGGGACATTGGCTTGTTTTAATGATGTGGATACCTTGGACGGACTTTTGGGAGAAGATGTTATTTCGCGAGTCTTTTCCCCACCACATACGCAAACAGGGGCTACCATTTTAAAGAGAAGAGTTGAATCAATGAAGGCGTTAACGCCCAAAAAATACCAATAAAAGGGATTCATATGCCAATAGGAGGATTTATAGTAAATGTTCATCCTGATCATCTGGAGAACTCCATAAGGGACCTGAAAAAAATTTCAGGCCTTGAAGTCTATGGCTCAGATGAAAAAGGTAATGTGGTGGTTGTCCTTGAGGCTGACTCCTCAAAGGCCATGGAAGAAATGGTAGAAAAGATTATGAAAATAGAAAACGTGCTGAGTGTAGGGCTCACCTATTTTAATGTAGAAGATGAAATCGAAATTCAGGAAGAACAAGGGAAGAAGACAATTCATTAAAGAAATATTGGCAGGCACCGTTGGCCTTTTGTTATTTCGGCACAAAAAGGCAAGTGCCATTACAAGCCCTGTCACCACCAATAGACTGAGGCCGCCAGGGGCTGTTTCAGAAAGGATATTCCCATCAAAGTGTATAAGGTGTGGGCGTTGTGTTGAGGTCTGCCCATATAAATGCATTGTCCCCCTTGATATAAAAGAGGGTATTTATGCAGGTACTCCTCTTATCTATGTAGAGGATATTCCCTGTTATCTTTGTATGAAATGTGTGGAAGTTTGTCCTACTGGAACCTTGCAGCCAATAAAACAGAATGAAACCAGGATGGGACTTGCTGTAATTGATAAGCACGCATGCAAAACCTGGAATGAGGAACTTGCCCTTTGTAGGACCTGTTACAACGTCTGTCCGTTTAAAGAAACCGCAATAAAATTGGACCAATTACGTCCGGTGGTTATTGAAGAATATTGCACCGGTTGTGGGCTATGTACCCACGGCTGCCCAGTTGTGACCAAAGATGGCAAAAAGGCCATAAATATTGAACCAATTTATTCCCAGGGGCCTGTTAAGTGGTAGAAAAAAAGGTATCTTTAAAGAAAAAGAGGCATTCTAAATACAGGCCGATAAGGTTTTTAATGCTCTTTTTGGCCTTTTTACTTATTGCCATTACACCCTATTTGAATTCAAAACTCCACTTTAATTTTGTGCAGGGATGGTTTCAAAGTCTTAGCATTGGAAAACTCTGGTTTGTCTCTCCCCTTGAAGGCCTTGAAAGTATTCTTACATCACGTCTTTTATATGGCCCTCTTCTGGTTGGAATGGCCATTCCTGTAATAATCGCCCTTTTGCTGGGCAGGGTTTTTTGTAGTTGGATATGCCCCATAAGCTTCTTATCAGAGCTTATTGATAGAATTATTCTAAAGATAAAGGGGGAGCGCCATCGAAAGGGGGCAAATCCCCTCCCAAGGGCCCTCATTTGGTATGCCCTTATTGGTGAGATATTACTGGCTCTGGTTATTGGTGCTCCAATCTTTGTTTTTTTATCTCCTCCCGGTCTTGTTGGAAGAGAGATAATGGTTGCGACTATATTTCATACCCTGGCCATTGAGGGAGTGGTTGTGATCATAGTCCTTTTGATGCACCTTTTCCAAAAGCGTTTTTTTTGTAAATATCTTTGCCCGTTAGGCGGCCTTTTAGCCCTTTTAGGTATAAAGAGAAGACTTGTCATTCAAAAAGAAGAGGACCTCTGTGTAAGTTGTGGTATTTGTAAAAAGGCATGTCCATTTACCCTTGATCCTGAAAAGGGACAGAGCCTTTCCCCCTATTGCTGGAACTGTGGGGAGTGTATTGATAGTTGTAAAACAGGTGCACTAAATTTTAAGTGGAAATCACTCTAAAGATTTTTGAATTGCCCCAATCATCTTTCCCTTGGTAAAATCCAAAATTCTTTATAGAAGCTTAAAAATTTCTAAATAGAACATGAATAAGGCCCTAATTCTTCATCAATCAAACAGGCTTGAAGCCCTGGCGGATCTGGCCTCTGATCTTATCATGGAGTCCAAAAACGAGGGTTCTCCTTTTGAATCCGCTACGGTTCTCATAAATAACTTTGAAATGGCCCAGTGGTTTTCAATAAGATTTTCAGAGCGGCACGGCATCTGTGCAAATATTGATTTTCGACTGGTGGGCTCATTTTTTTGGGAACTTTCTAAAAGATTCTTGGGTGAAAGTATATCAAGGGAAGTTATTACCCAGGAAGAACTTGAATGGTCTGTTTTTAAAGAACTGCTGGATTTAACCAACACATCAAAGCCAGAAGAAGGACTTATAGGACTTAAAGAGCTTTTAAGAGACCGGGATAAAAGGGATTTTTTCCCCTTGGCATCAGAAATAGCAAGGGTTTTTGATGGATACTTAAATTATCGCTTTGATATTCTGACTAAATGGGAAAAGGGTAAAGATTTAGATAAATACGGTTGGCAGGCATATCTTTGGAAAAGGATTTCCACAAAGAAGGGGGCAAGATTTAGAAGCGATTACCTAAGGAGGTTATTAACTGCCCTTTATAACGAGACGGATTTAAACATAATACTTCCAAGGGACCTTTTTGTATTTGGCATCTCATATCTTTCACCGCTACACCTAGATATTTTGGGAGGGCTTTCACGATTTACGAGGGTGCAAATATTTGTCTTTAATCCATGTAAAGAATACTGGCTTGATTTAACCCCAGAAAAGGAAAGAGCCTTCTTTAAAAGAAAAAAAGACTGGAAGGGAATAAGTCACCTTTATCCAAGGGGGCATAAACTTCTTTCTTCACTGGGTCAGTCAGGGAGGTCCTTTTGGGAAAGGCTTTTGTCCAAAGGATTTGAGATTGATTCCTTTAAAAGCAAAGAGATTTTTATCTCGCCAAAAGAAATGCCTTCTCAAAAGGCAACAAGCCTTCTTGAGATGCTCCAAGAAGATATCTTGTTGAATAGGCTGAGAGATGGCGATAAGGGGGTAATAGAGGATGAAGATAGATCTATTTTGATAAATAGCTGTTATGGCCCTTTAAGAGAGGTGGAGGCACTTCATGATTTTCTGGTCCATATCTTTAATAACGATTTGTCATTAAATCCAAGGGACTGTCTTGTCCTATGTCCTGATCTCAAAAAATATAGACCATACGTAGAGGCGGTTTTTGGTTCAACTCCAACGGAACGTTTCATACCCTTTAGCATTGGTGATAGGTCCTTTGAGGAAGACGATCCAGTTGCAAGGGCCTATTTAAGGATTATTTCTTTTCCCTTTAAACATTTTAATTCCCAGGAGGTATATGACCTTTTATCCTTAAAGCCAGTTATGGAACATCTGGAAATTGATGAGGGGGATCTTTCAAATATTAGGGAATGGATAGCTGATAGCAATATCCGGACTGGTTTTAATACCATTTCAAAGGGCCTAGACATAAGGGAAAATACCTGGCTTTTTGGCATTGATAGAATGTTTGCCTCTTGGTGTATTGAAGGAAAAGGAGATGAGATACTTAAAGAAACAGGTATATATCCCCTTGAATGTCCAATAGAGGGTTCGGAAGTCCGGTCCTTGGCCATCCTTTCGTCCTTTGTTCATGGCCTTCAGGAGATAGTTTGTAGCCCCAAAGAGCTTAAGATAGGGCTTAGCCCAGAACAATGGAGGGAATGGTTCCTTTTGGTCATGAAGACCTTTTTATCAAAGGAGCCAGATCAAGATGAAAAGGTCAAGGACCTTTACACCACCCTTTTGGATATTGTTAAAAAAATGGAAGACGAAGGCATAGAAGCACTTGGGTTTAATGAGATGTTTTCTGTTGTTAAAAGGAGTCTTTGCAGGGCTTTCCCTCATGGTTCCCAGATCACTGGGAAGGTCCTTTTTTCAAACTTCATTCCCATGAGGACCATTCCTTACAAGGTAATCTGTCTTCTTGGAATGAATGATGAAGATTTTCCAAGGAAGGTAAGATTCCCCTCCTTTGATCTCATTGCCAGGGATTTTAGGCCCGGGGATAGGAATCCAAGGGATGAAGATAGATACCTTTTCCTTGAGACCATTTGTGCTGCTAGAAAGATTCTTTGGATTAGTTTTACTGGCAAAAATGAACGGGACAACTCTGAAAAGAATCCTTCTACTGTGATTCAGGAGCTTTTAGATTATCTTGAAGATTCCTTCAAAAGAACAGATGGAGGTTCCATAAGACCCCTTATATTTGTGGAGCACCCTCTTCAGCCCTTTAGCCGCAAATATCGAGACCGTAATGGAAAATCACTTCCACCAACCTATGCAAAAGAGTGGCAGGCACCAAAAAATTTAAGGGATTTAGACACTGGCCTTTTCAGGCTCTGTGATGATCCAGTTCCCTTGACTGATGAAGAAAAGAAGCTTTTTTCAAAGGTATCGGCGGATGACTTTGCCTGGTTTTTTTCGCATCCTGTCATGTACTTTTTGAGAAAAAGATTGGGAATTGATCTTAATATTGGTAAGACCCTTCTTGAGATAACAGAACCCCAAAGGCCCGACCCCAAAGTCAATGAGATTATAATGGAAGGTTTTAAAGGGCTTTTGTCTGAAAAAATTAATGATTTTCCCAAAAAGGTCTCTACAAAAGAGATCCTGCTTTTTTGGGAGTATGCCTTTAGAAGGTCAAGGGCAATGGGGCTTCTTCCTCCTGGAAATCAGGCAAGGATTCACTGGGAGATCTATCTTCTTAAAGAGATTGATCTGCCAGGCCTTATAAAGCGACTAAATAAATATGGGTATTCAAAAAAAGCCCTTGATATAAGGGAAATGGTCAAGGTTGAAGATGGTGAAAGTGAGGGTTTTATTGATTTCCATGGCACCTTAATGAACTTTAAGGATGATGGAGGTCTTCTGGAGTTTTCTCATAGACAGCTAACTGATTCTTATCTTTCTGTTTTTTGGATAAGGCATATTATAACCTCAAGGTTATACAATAAAGACAGAGATGGAAGACTGAGTATTATACTTAGTAAAAAACCCAAGGAATTTAGATTAAAAATTCTCGATCATGGCCTTTCAAAGGAGCTTTTTAAAGAATTTTTCATTACCTACTTTGAAGGACTTAGGCGTCCACTCTATTTTTTACCCCGCTTTTCAAAAAAGATGGCAGAAAGACTCTACAATAAGGATGACTCTAAGGTTTCTCTTTCAAAGATAGAAGAGATAATGCCCCTTTTGTATGAAGATGAGAAGTATAATGAGGCCATTAACGCAATACTGGAGCCGGAAGAATTTAGAAAAAGAAATGGAAAATATTGGGCAACAGACAGGTGGCTGGAATATGCCTTTAAAGGTCTGCATAAATATGATGGCCTTAAGGCATTTCTAAAAGAAATAGAATTTATTGAGCTTTCTCTAAAGTTTTTTCTTCCTCTTTTCCATGCAAAATCATAGGAAA
>WFZZ01000216.1 GCA_015489315.1 Deltaproteobacteria bacterium
GGAGATGTGTATAAGAGACAGCATATCTCTGTCAAAGAATCAGTATTTCCTTTTAGAAAGTTTCCGGGCGTTGACATTATCCTGGGGCCAGAGATGAAGTCCACAGGGGAAGTGATGGGAATCGACAAGAATGTGGGTATGGCCTATGCAAAAAGTCAATTTGCTGTTGGCCTAAGGCTTCCTCTAAAGGGCACGGCTTTTTTGAGTATCAAAAAAGGTGATAAGGAGGCCCTTTTGGAAACAGCAAGGCTTCTTGAAAGTGAAGGCTTTAAGATTGTTGCCACAAGTGGCACAGCAAGGTTTTTGAATGAACATGGGGTAAAATGTGAAAAGGTTCTAAAGTTTTCAGAGGGGCGTCCCAATTGTGTTGACATGATGAAAAACGGTGAGATTGATCTTGTGATAAATACCCCCAGCGGAAAAAAGCGCACCCTTTCAGATGCCTATCACCTTAGAAGGACTGCTCTTGAGTTAGAAATACCATATTTTACCACGGTAGCCGGGGCAAAGGCAGCAGTTCAGGCTATAATTGCCCTAAAGAATCGCGAAATGGATGTAAAACCCCTTCAGGAATACTATCAAGAAAACAGATGAATCAGAAAAGAGATTTCCTAGATTGTAACAACTTTTGGAAGATAAGGCGTTATTTTGGTGGCCCCAGGGAAGAATGTGGCATATTTGGCGTATATGGTCATGAAGATGCTGCAAAGCTTACCTATTTTGGCCTCTATGCCCTTCAGCACCGGGGTCAGGAAAGTGCAGGAATAGTGACCTCAGATGGAAAAAGCGTTTGCGAATACAAGGCAATGGGCCTTGTTAGCGAGGTCTTTAATGAAAGAAACCTCAAGGAATTAAGGGGACATATTGCAGTAGGCCATGTCCGTTATTCTACAACTGGCTCCTCTGTTCTTCAAAATGCACAGCCCTTTTGCGTAAACCATGCAGGCTGTACCCTGGCAGTCGCCCATAATGGAAACCTTGTGAATGCAGCCCAGATAAGAAAGGACCTTGAAAATTTTGGCTCTATTTTTCAGACCACAATGGATAGTGAGGTGATAGTCCACCTTCTTGCAAAGGCCTGGAAGCGCGGGATAGAAGATGCCATAGGCCAGTCAATGAAAGTGATAAAAGGGGCATATAGTGTTTTGATTCTTACAGAAAAGGCCCTTATCGCCTTTAGGGACCCGTTGGGCTTTAGGCCCCTTTCAATAGGAAAGATGCCAAATGGGGCCTATGTCTTAGCCTCTGAGACTTGTGCCTTTGACCTTATTCAGGCTGAATACATAAGGGAGGTTGAAAGGGGCGAGATAGTAATCATTGATGAAAATGGTCTCCATTCCCATACTGCAATTCAGGCAAAGAGGAGGGCCAACTGTATTTTTGAATTCATCTACTTTGCAAGGCCCGATAGCAACATCTTTGGTAAAAATGTCTATACCTTTCGAAAGGCCCTTGGTGCAGCCCTTATCAAGGAAATTACAATTGATGCAGACTTTGTTATGCCATTTCCAGACTCTGGCAACTATGCAGCCGTAGGCTATGCCCAGGCAGCAGGCCTTCCCCTGGAGCTTGCTGTAATTAGAAACCACTATGTGGGAAGGACCTTTATCCAGCCAAGTCAGGCCATGAGGGACTTTGGAGTAAGGGTTAAGCTAAACCCGGTTAAGGATGTTATAAGGGGCAAAAAGGTAATAATAATGGAGGATTCCATCATCAGGGGAACTACCAGTAGAACTAGGATCAAGGCCATAAGGGATGCAGGGGCAAAAGAGATTTACATGCTTGTAAGCTGCCCTCCAACCAAATTTCCATGTTTTTACGGAATAGATTTTTCCACAAAGGGAGAACTTATAGCCGCCAAAAAGAGTGTGGAAGAAATTAGAGAATTTCTTGGCCTTGATGGTCTTCACTATTTGAGCATTGATTCCATGGTCGAGGCCGCAGGGGCTAATTCTCAACGATTCTGTCTCGCCTGCTTTAATGGCAAGTATCCCACTGAAGTGGATTTTTCTTTAGGGAAATTCAGTCTTGAAGCCTGAACTTAAAGACAAAGAGGCCATAATCAGGGCTGGTAAAGAGGCCATTGCTGTTGAAATAGAAGGCCTCGAGCTTGTTAAAACCAAGCTTGGAGACGGATTTTATTGTGCCGTTAATATAATTTTTGAGTCAAGCGGACGAGTAGTTGTAACTGGTATTGGAAAATCCGGGCTTGTTGGAAGAAAGATAGCTGCCACCCTCGCAAGCACTGGTACACCTTCCATTTTTCTTCATCCCGTCGAGGCCATGCACGGGGATTTGGGCATGGTAATGACAGGGGATGTGGTTATAGCTATATCAAATAGCGGCCAGACCCAGGAGCTAAATGCCCTTATCCCAGCCTTTAAGGATA
>WFZZ01000217.1 GCA_015489315.1 Deltaproteobacteria bacterium
GTCTATAAACCTCGCACTCTTAATTTTTAAATAATATGGTCTTATTATCGTAATTTGACAAGTAATTTCAAAAAATGACAAAGGCATCCACCAGCACTCGATATATAGCCATAGCCAATCAAAAGGGAGGAGTGGGTAAAACTACCACTGCAATTAACCTGGCCTCAGGGCTTGCACTTCTTCACAGAAAGGTCTTAGTAGTTGATTGTGACGCACAGGCCAATGCCACAAGTGGCCTAGGGTTATCCATAGAAGAATCAGCTCCAAGTCTTTATGACTGTCTTTTTGATAACATTTCATTAGCAGAAGTAATTAGGCCCACAAGCCAAAATGGCCTATTTCTTATTCCAGCTCAGACAAATCTTGTTGGCATTGATGTAACACTTGCGGAAAAGGCAGAGAGGGAATTCTTATTAAAAAATTTTTTAAGCGAAATACATACTCTTGGCTTTGATTTTGTTTTCATGGATTGTCCCCCATCCCTTGGCATTTTAACGGTAAATGCCCTTAATGCGGCAAACTCTGTAATAATTCCCCTCCAATGTGAATATTATGCCCTTGAAGGATTGAGTCAATTGGTTCAAACCATTCGTCTTGTAAAACAAAAGTTAAACCCCAAACTCCACATAGAGGGCCTTTTACTCACCATGTACGACCATCGCACAAAACTTGGCTATCAGGTGGCCCGGGAGGTGCGTATACATTTTAGAGACCTGGTCTATAGAACAACCATTCCAAGAAACATCAAACTTAGTGAAAGCCCAAGCCATGGAAAGCCAATCTTTCAATATGATCCGACATCCAAGGGCGCTGAAAGTTACCTTGCCCTTTCAAAGGAATTTTTGTCCAGAAACCGGAGGAAAAAATGAGTTTAAAAAGCGGATTAGGTAAGGGCCTTAGCAATCTTCTTTCTTCAGAAGACATATTTGACGCAGAAGCCCCTGGTTTCTTTCTTTGCCCCATAGAAAAGATCAGGCCAAATCCGGCACAGCCAAGGATAAAAATGGATGAAAAGGCCCTGGATGCTCTTACAGAGTCCGTAAAATCAAAGGGACTTATCCAGCCCCTTGTAGTTTCTGAAAAAAATGACGAGTACATCCTTATTGCTGGAGAAAGAAGATGGAGGGCAGCACAAAGGGCAGGGCTAAAAAAGGTACCTGTTGTTATAAAGGACTATAGCCCAGATGAAGTCCTTGAAATTGCACTTATTGAAAACATCCAAAGGGAAGACCTTAACCCCATTGAAGAGGCCCTTGCATATAAAAGGATGGCAGAAGAGCTTGGACAGAGCCAATCCGAAATTGCTTCAAAGGTTGGAAAGGACCGATCCACCGTTGCTAATCTTATGAGGCTTCTAAAACTGCCAGAAGAGGTTCAAAAGGCCCTTCTTGAAGAAGATATCACAACAGGCCATGCCAAGGCCATTCTAATGCTGGAAGAAAAAGATCTTCAAAAAAGGCTTTGTAAGGAGGTGATGGAAAAGGGGCTTTCGGTCAGAAAGACAGAGGAGCTTGCAAGAAGGCTTTTAAAGGGAGAGAACCTTCAAAAGACAAAAAAGGAGCCCGACCCCGATATAGAGGCCCTTTCAAAAAAATTGAGTGAAAAAATAGGTGCTAGGGTAAAAATTGTTCACAGCAAAAAGGGCGGAAAGGTCGAAATAAGGTGCAGTTCAAGGGAGCAGCTTGAAAGGCTTATAGGAATTTTGGCCTCATTAAAAGAAAGGGACAATGAGTAAAGAGATAGTAATTTCATCAGAGGACATTCGAGAAAAGGTAAAAGAGCTTGTAATTAAGGCAAATACACGCCTTCCAAGGGATGTTTTCTTATCAATAAGAGATGCGGCACAAAAAGAAACCAAAAATGCAAGGCTTGTTCTTGATATACTAGTTGAAAATGCAATTTACGCCAGGGATAAAGGGCTTCCCATATGCCAAGATACCGGAATAGATGTCATATTTATTGAAATTGGTACCAATATCCTCTTGGAAGGAGACCTTTTAAAATCAATTAATAAGGGCGTGTCTCTTGCTACTAAAAAGGGATACTTAAGGGCGTCTGTCTGTGATCCAATTACTAGAAAAAACACAGGTGATAATACGCCTTCTGTTGTTCACCTTGAGCTAAAAAAGGGGAATGAATTAAAGATAAGTGTCCTTCCAAAGGGGTGTGGCAGTGAAAACATGAGCGGTCTTAAGATGCTTCCCCCATCTTCTGGAATAAATGGCGTAATTGATTTTGTAGTTCAAAGGGTAAAAGAGGCAGGCCCCAATCCCTGCCCTCCCGGAGTGATAGGTGTAGGGATCGGTGGAACAATGGAAATGGCCACACTTTTGTCTAAAAAGGCCCTTTTTAGGCCCTTAGGTGAAAAAAATCCTGATGAGAAGGTGGCAAGGATAGAAGATGAAATTTTTAAAAGGATAAACGGGCTTGGTGTTGGCCCCCAGGGTTTGGGCGGCAATACCACCACCCTAAGCGTGGCAGTTGAAACCTTTCCCTGTCATATAGCAAGCCTTCCTGTTTCAGTAAATATCCAGTGCCATGCTGCAAGAAGGGCAGTTTCAGTTTTTAAAAATGGAACCTGGCAGGATGAAAATCTTGATTTTTCAGAATCATTAAAAA
>WFZZ01000218.1 GCA_015489315.1 Deltaproteobacteria bacterium
ATAAAAATTGTTTAGCCTTTTAAAATAACCAAAGCATTGGTACAAATGCAACTAAAAATAAAGATTTTTTACTAAGTAGAGCTTTGCCAAAGCCCCTTTAAAAGCGGGGAAGGCTCCCAGGATATAAAATATGCATCTTTGTCTTTTACCTTGGCCCCATCACTGACTTCAATGTTACAAATGGCAAGAATATCTCCGTGTTCATCTACAATAAATGGAATAAAATCCCTCAAAATCCTCGGGACCTTCCTGTTTATAAAAAACTTTTTAAGCCTGATAGATTCTTTTAGACCTAGGGGTCGAAACCGGTCGCCCGGCCTTCTTTGCCTAATAAAAATAGGAAATTTCAGGGCATCCCTGCTAATAAAAAGCCCCCTGCCTTTTTCTTTAAATATGGAATTATTGTGGATTTTTACTTTCTTGATACTAAGGGAGCCAAGATCCTTGCCAAGTTCAATTTTTTGAGGACCATCGATCCTAATCTCTATTCCTTTTTCGATAGAATCAATTTTGTCTTTTTTTAAAAAAAACAGCGTATTGTATTCTCTTAAGACAATAAAACCCTGTGGCAAATAATAAATACTGGAAGGCCTCTTTGCCTGAGAGAGAGAATCTATCTTTAAAAAATGATCTATGAGCAAATTTCCGCCATGAAGGCCAAGATCAAAGAGGATCATCTTATAGATTCGCCTTCTAATGGAAGGATGCTTCTTTAAAAGGCTGGGGATGTCAAGGGCAAATACCCCTGACACAGATAGGCGTTTTTCACACTTCCCCAGTACCTCTTCTGCCAAAAAGGTCAAAAGGTCTTCATCTTCCTGGAGCAAAAGAGACGTCCTTAAAAGCGTATCTGTCAAAGAAGGGTTAAATTCTCTTTGAATCTCCTTAATAAGCCATAGTCGAAGTTTATTTCTTGTATATTTTTCCTCTAAGTTGCTAGAATCTATTACATAGTGTAAGTCCAAATCTTCTAAAAATTCTAAAATCTCTTCTCTTTTGGCAAAAAGAATTGGCCTTATAACACCATCCTTTCTTTTTGGCCTTATTCCAGATATGCCTTCAAGGCTTGCACCACGAATGAGCCTAAAAAGCACCTCTTCTGCCTGATCAGAGGCCGTATGGCCTGTTGCTATAAGATCTATTTCCTGCTCCCTCTTGAGATCAAAGAAAAATTCATATCTTAGCTTCCGGCAGGCCTCTTGGACACTCAACCCTTTGTTTGACATCATAAATTTCTTTACATCAACCCTTTTTATGAAAAAGGGGATTTCATTTTGCTTGCAGACCCTTTCAACAAACTCGGCCTCAAAGGCTGACTCTTTGCCCCTCAACATGTGATCTACATGGGCCACCAAAAGCTTCAGATTGTATTCTAGAGCAAAATTATAAAGGAGAGACAAAAGACAGATGGAATCAGGTCCGCCTGAAACTGCAACAATTACAGATGCCCCGCTTTCAAGAAGGGCATGGTCCCTGACAAACCTTTTAAATTTAAAGAATAAAGGGGCCTTTCGCCCCTTTTTTAAAGATAAATTTATGGGGGATAAACTATCCCCTGCCTTTAGCAGGCTCACCCCCCGCCTCTACTCAGATTTATAGCCCTAAGGATGTCCATTGCGTTTGCAGCACGGACAGATAAAACCCTTGCCTTAAGTATAAGGTCCTTTCCGGCAGCAGGATGATTGAAATCTGCCACTACACTATCGTCCTTAATCTCCTTGACCATGAAACGAACGGGGTGCCCATGGCTTGCAATTTCTTCGTATATTTCACCTTCTTTAAGGGCTTCTGGCCTTTTGAGATCGGATTTTGGGATCTCATTAACAAGCTTTTCATCATAGTGGCCAAACCCCTGTTCAGGGGGGATAGTTACTTCCACTTCCTCACCACTTTCTAAACCAAGTATTGCCTTCTCCAAAGCTGGTATCACAGGCTCCCTTCCATACAAAAACCTTGCCTGAAAAACCTTTGAAAGCTCTGGTGGTGTTGCTCCATCCTTTACCTGAAGCATATATTGAATTTCTACAACCGTATCATTTTCTACCTTCATGTCTTTACCTCCTTGACCAGTTCAAATTCTAATACAAAAAAAGAACTTTTAAAGATATTAATGAATAAATTCTCTAGGAATGACATAAAAATTATTTTATTGATAATTTCTTACCTTTTATTCGCGTTTTTCAACAGCCGAGTTATCGACAACCCTTGATGAGGAAGGTCACAATCTTTACAATAAGAAAAAAAATGGTTATAGAGCAAATGTCAATCTTGTAACCCGCCCATAGCTCAATTGGATAGAGCAACGGACTTCTAATCCGTAGGTTGGAGGTTCGAGTCCTCCTGGGCGGGCCACTTCTTTTTATCACAATTTATAAATAATTCCAGTCTATTAAAAATCCACTTACCTGCCCACCAAGAAAAATTTTTTTTAGCCTGTCCCACTTTTGTCCCACTATTAAAAAATATATTGAAATTTTTTCCAACTTTTGCACTAAATCCGATTGCCTGTTATTTTTAATAC
>WFZZ01000219.1 GCA_015489315.1 Deltaproteobacteria bacterium
CATATAAATCAGTTTCCGGTGGCAATGGCGAGGGGGAAACACCCGTTCCCATTCCGAACACGGAAGTTAAGCCCCTCAGCGCCGATGGTACTGCCCCGTTAGTGGGTGGGAGAGTAGGACACTGCCGGGATTAATTTTTTCAAGCCTCTTGGTTTTACCAAGAGGCTTTTTTTATGTAAAACTTTCTATAAGGTACGAAAAATAGTGGAAAAATTTTTCTTATTCGATATTAAAATACAAAAACACCCCCTTAATCCTTGACTTTTTTTTTAGTTTGTTGCACACTGTGTAAAATTTGTTCCCATTCTTTTCAAGGTCGTTAAATGTCAAGAATTATAGGATCCAGCCCACCAATAAAGCGCCTTAAGAAAATCATCTCTCAAGTCGCTGATACCGGATTAAGTATTTTGATTACTGGTGAAAGCGGTGTCGGTAAGGAGGTAGTTGCCAGAAGTCTTCACGAAAATTCCCCTCGCAAAAAAAAACCGTTTGTTAAGGTTAATTGTGCAGCCTTACCTGGAGAGCTTTTAGAAAGTGAATTGTTTGGCTATGAAAAAGGAGCCTTTACTGGCGCAACAAAATCAAAGCCAGGTAAGTTTGAAGTTGCCCATGGGGGAACTATATTCCTTGATGAAATCGGCGATATGCCCATTTCACTCCAGGCAAAACTTCTTCAGGTCCTTCAAGATTCAGAATTTTGTAGAGTTGGTGGAATTGAAGATCGTAAAGTGGACGCGTGGGTTATTTGTGCAACCAACCACGATTTAGAGGCTGATATTCAAAAGGGGACCTTCAGAGAGGATCTTTATTACAGAATAAATATAATAAAGATTGAAGTACCTCCTCTAAGAGATCGAAAAGAAGACATTCCTTTGTTGATTCATCATTTTTTAAAAAAATACAGCGTTGCTTTGAACAGAAATCTTATAGAAGTTAATGTCTCTGACGAACTTATGGACCTTTTTATGGAATACCATTGGCCAGGAAATGTTAGGGAGCTTGAAAACTATATTCAAAAAATTATTGTCTTGGGAACCGATGAATCAGTTATTCAGGAATTAAAGGCAAAAAAAGAAGGTATTCAGGCAACAAAAGAAGGGGCATCGGCAAAATTAAGGACTTCACAAGAACAACTGATAGATTCTATTATTGGATCTGTAGAATCTCAATTCATAGATGATTTTCCTTCATTAAAGGAAGTAAAAAAAATAGCCCAGGCAAAAGTAGAACGCGTATTTATTGAGGAGGCTCTTAAAAGGACCAGTGGAAACAGGAGGGATGCAGCAAAAATATTAAAGATTAGTTACAAGGCTCTTTTATATAAAATAAGAAACTATGAAATTGACTTGAAAGATCAATATCTTGGTGAAGGTATCAGTGTTGAATCACCATTTGAAGAATAATGGAAAAATTTTTCTCTTTAAATGGTAAATATTTTTCTTATCTTAATCGCAGGTTTGCTTTCTAGGCCCTAATTCCCCTTAAAATATGTGAAATTTACACAAACATATGGCGTTTTTTTTGCAACAAAATCCCTAATTCATGCTTAAGGGAAACCAGAATGCAAGACTCTCACTCGCTTGAGGAAAAGAGTGCCCAAAAAGATAGAAGAAGATTTCCAAGGGTTTCGGTGGAATTTCCTGTTCTTCTCTCCATGGATACAAATCGTTCGGTCAATGAGAAGGCTTTCGCCTTAAATATTAGCCCCACGGGTATGTTAATTAAAACCGATGAGACCTTCGAACCAGGTCAGAAACTTTTTTTGTCCTCTGATTCAATCAGATCTTCAATGGGGTTATTAGCTGGTGAAGTAAAGTGGATTAGGCAAACTAGAGAAGGAAATTTTACAGGTCTATTCTTTGAAGATTCAGTCAAATTTTTTTCATTTCTTTTACAAAAAGGGCTGATTTCATCCCCTCGATATGACCACTCTTTTCTTCAAGCAGTTATTGGTAACTTGGAAGATACAATTATACTTGTTGATAAAGATTTAAAGATCCAGGCTATTAGTAAAAGACAACCAATTATATCAGTTCCAGAACATGAAGTTTTGAATAAAAAAGTCACAGAGGCGCCTTCCATCCTTAAGCTCCTTCTTAAAGAGAGTAAATTGTCTCGTTCAGATTTTTTGGATGTCCTACATTCAAATAAAGAGCGTTTTTTTTCAAGCCTAAAGATAAGTTATGGGTCGAATGGAGATAAAAAGACCTTCTTTTTTAATGTAATTTTAAAGCCAATTTTCCATCTTGATGAGACTAAATATTTATTAATACAAATTAAGGATGTTACTTCGCTACACAAGTTAAAGGAAGAGCTAAAAGAAAGGGATAGGTATCACTGGGAACAGTATCGCTTGACTCTAGTAGGCCATATAGTAGATGAACTCCTCGAAGACATTATAAATCCTTTATCAGCGGCTGTAGGAAGGATTGACCTTTTAAGTATGAAGATGGCCCATTATCAGGAAAGAAATGGTGAAGCTGGTATAGTAGCTAACTGGCTTAAGGAATTGAAAATTATTGATGACCTTATGGAACAAATTACACAGTACTGTACCATAGCTGCCAAAAGGAGAGAAAGGGAAAAATTGGGAGCCCTTGATGGCGAGATTTCTTTTAATCGCCTTGTTCAAGAAACGGTAAATATATTGAGGATCAATTCTCATTTTAAGGATGTTGATATCAAATTGGATTTGAGTCAGGATGTGCCAAATATCCGTGGGGAATATTTTGACTGGCTAAATGCCCTTATTGCGCTCCTTCAGGTCATCTCAAAGGAGATGCAGGCTCAAGATAAAAAAGAGATAAAGATTGAGAATAAGCTTTTGGATAACCTAATAGTCTTATCCATCACCCATAATGCTCGTGCCTTAAGATTACCCTTGGAAAAGGAAGTGGGACTTGGGATATTAGAATTAATTCAAAGAAAGTATGATACCACAATAGATATTTCAGGGGGAAGCGGAAGTCAAAAGATAACCTTCCTAGTCAAAAACAAATAATTTGCTATTATTCCGTCTTTTTTTCCAGATGACGTCTCACTGAATTTTTTAATTCATCTAAGTTAAAGGATTTGACTATATAATCATCAGATGCCCAAGAGGCTAGATCTTGTTTATATTCAGGATAGGCAGAGCTTAAGATTACTGGTATATCTGGCCTGAGTTGTTTCATTTGACGGAGTACTTCTATTCCATCCATTCCAGGCATGTTTATATCAAGAATAACCAAATCGGGATGTTCTTCTTCAAATATCTTAAGTCCTTCCTCACCACTCATTGCCGATAGCACTGCATAACCCTCCTCCTCAAGCTCTTCCCTATACAAAAGGTGTATGCTTTCTTCGTCGTCAACTATTAATATGGTTTTTTTCTTGTTATTTTCCATGAGACCCCCTTTTTAAATTAAAGAGATTGTTCTCTTAATATCTTTGCAGCTTCCTCTGGAGGAACAGTATTTATATGAAATCCAGTTCCCCATTCAAAGCCTGCTGCAGTACTTAGTTTTGGCATAAGCTCTATGTGCCAGTGATAATGTTCTAGTTTAGAATCTCTTATTGGAGCGGTGTGAAGCATGAAATTATAAGGTACATTTGGAAGAGCCTTGGACAATCTTTTCATTGTTGAAGAAAAAAGTTCGCTAAGGTTAGCCAATTGCCAATCATCCACAGACGTAAATCGGGATTGATGTCTTTTAGGTAAGACCCACATTTCAAAGGGAGAGCGAGGCGCAAAGGGAGAAAGGGTTATGAATTCCTCATTTTCTTCAATTATTCTCAAATTTTGTTGTTGCTCTTGTCTTATAATATCACAAAACACACACCTTTCTTTATAGTCAAAGTACCTAAGACACCCATCAAGTTCTTCTTGGATTATTTGAGGTACTATAGGAAGTGCTATTAATTGAGAATGAGAGTGTTCTAAAGACGCTCCTGCAGATCTTCCATAGTTTTTAAAGACAATTATGTATTTGAATCTTTCGTCTCTAGTAAGGTCTATGATTCTATCTTTATAGGCATGAAATACCATTGACAATTGATCTGTTGGCATAGTGGCCAGTGTTTCAGAATGATTTGGAGTCTCAATGATTACTTCATGGGCACCAATACCATTCATTTTATCATAAATGCCTTCTCCTCTTTTATCTAGTTCTCCTTCAATAATTAAGGCAGGGAATTTATTTGGGACAACCCTTAATTTCCAGCCAGGACCATTTGGGGCATGATTTGGACGACCATATGCCAAAACTTCTGGAGGGGTAATTGCTTCATTGCCTGGACAAAGAGGGCAAAATCCTCCCTTTGTCTTATCTTTTTCAATTATGAAATCATAAGGGCGTTTGCCTCTTTCTGCAGCAATTATAACCCATCGACCAATGATTGGGTCTCTACGTAGTTCAGGCATTAATGTCAAAGACCTTTAATCTTTTCTTCCTTTTCCTGTTTTGACTTACATTCAATGCACATTGTGGTGACAGGTCGTGCTTCAAGACGTTTTATACCAATTTCTTCTCCACATTCTTCACAAATTCCATAGGTTCCATCATCAATACGTTCAAGGGCTGTTTTTATCTTTTTTATAAGTTTTCTCTCTCTGTCCCTTATTCTGAGTTCAAAGCTTCTATCTGATTCAATGGTGGCCCTATCAGCAGGGTCTGCCACCTGACTGTCCATGGCTGTCATTTCTTCAAGGGTTTTATCTGCTTCTCCGAGTAATTCATTCAATTTACTTTGGAGAAGCTTTCTGAAGTATTCCAATTGAGCCTGATCCATCTATTCCTCCTTTCTAATCCAGTGCCCACTTTTTCCACCGGATTTTTCCAAAAGCTTAATCTCCTTTATTAATATTCCCTTGTCAATGGCCTTACACATGTCATAGATTGTTAAGGCAGAAATGGATACTGCTGTCATCGCCTCCATCTCTACTCCAGTCTTTGCCGTTATGGAGGCAGATGCAATTATTTCAATCCCTGGTATATCATTTCTAGGTCTAAAATCGATTTCTACATGTTCCACTGGTAATGGATGACAAAGTGGGATTAGGCTACCCACCCTTTTGGCAGCCATTATCCCTGCAATTCTGGCAGTAGCAAAAACATCCCCTTTGGGGACCCTTTTATCAACTATTGCATTAAATGCATCTTGACTTAAGACAACAAGACCAGAGGCAATGGCCGTTCTTTTTGAAGGAGATTTATTTGATACATCGACCATCTTTGCCTTTCCTTCGTTATCGATATGTGTGAGTCCAGAACCCATAATTTAGTGAAATTCTACCTTTTTAAATATCTTTTTGAAAAAGCCGTCCTTTTTCTTTTCCTTTTCTATCTCTAAAAATTCTTCTAAAAGCTCTCTTTGGCGCTTCGTTAAGTCCTTGGGAATTATAAGATTTATCTTGATGATTTGATCCCCTGGTCTAAACCCTCGAAGGTCAGGAAAGCCCTTTCCCTTTAATTTAAAAAGTGCGCCTGGCTGTGTTCCTGCTGGAATCTTAATTTGTTCTTGTCCTTCCAAGGTTGGAACTTCAATTGTATCTCCAAGACATGCCTGAATGGCGGAAATTTCAACTTCAAGATATATGTCATTGCCCTTTCTCTTGAAAAATTCGTGTGGCTCAACATGGATTACTATAAACAAATCTCCCCTTTGTCCGCCTCTAATTCCTGCTTCTCCTTCGTTTTTCAGTCTGAGCCTTGCGCCTGTGTCCACACCAGCGGGTATTTTTATCTTGACCTTTCTGTTTTGTAAGGTCCTTCCCTTGCCATTACATATTTTGCAAGGCTCTGTAATTATACTTCCCTGGCCTGAGCAGTTTGGACAGGTACTAGAGACTTGAAAAAAACCCTGGGTTCTTACTACATGACCACGGCCACCACATGTGGGGCAAGTTATTACCTTACTAGAGCTACTGGCACCAGTGCCGGAGCATGCCTTACATTCTTCAAGTCTTTGTATTTCAATTTCTTTTTCAGTACCTTTTGCAGCTTCCATAAAGGTGATGGAAAGATCATATCTAAGATCAGATCCAGGCTCCGGGCCAAATCCGCGCCCTCTTCTTGAATGTCTAGTGGAAAAACCAAAGAAATCCTCAAAAAGATCATTGAAAGCGCTAAAGATGTCGTCTGCCGAGGAAAACCCCTGAAAACCTGTACCAGAGGAAACTCCCTGATGGCCATAAAGATCATAAAGTTGCCTTTTTTCTGGATCTCTCAAAACTTCATAGGCCTCAGCGGCCTCTTTAAACCGTTCTTCTGCCTCTTTGTCTCCTGGATTCCTGTCAGGATGGTATTTTAGAGCAAGTTTTCTGTAGGCCCTTTTTATTTCTTCAACGCTTGCCTGTTTAGATACTCCTAAAACTTCGTAATAATCCCGCTTCATGGCATTAGTTGTTCTTGTCCACCTCAAGTCTTAACGCTTCCATAATGCGTTTTTCTTCAGCCTCTTTTGCCAACTGTTCCAAGTTTTCAAAGGTGACTTTACCAGCTGCAATTTCCCGTAAGGCAGTAATGATCTCCTTATTTTTGCTTTTTACAAGGGGTTCTGCCCCCTTTCTGAGCTGCTTAACCCTTTCCACTGCAAGGTGTACGATTAGAAATCTATCGGGTATTTGTTTCAGACAGTCCTCAACTGTAACTCTTGCCATTTTAGTCCTCCAAGACCAAGTTGAATTTAAAAATCATTAAATTAATAAATATATAATGCTTGCATACTCTTTCGCAATGATTAAGTGAATCATATATTCCTTACGATAC
>WFZZ01000220.1 GCA_015489315.1 Deltaproteobacteria bacterium
GGGCATTAACTGAGAAACACCCTAATCTATCAGGCCTTTTATTTAAAATTTCAGGAACCCCATTTCAAAAAAGGGTATGGGAAGAGGTAAGAAAGATTCCTTCGGGAGAGACCAAGACATATGGTGAAATTGCCAAAGATATTGGAATCTCATCTCCCCGTGCCATTGGTCAGGCATTGAAACATAACCCCTTGCCAATTATTATTCCCTGCCATAGGGTCATTGGGGAAAATGGCTCCCTTACGGGCTTTTCTGCTGGAATTAATATAAAACGGATGCTTCTTAATTTTGAAAAGGGGTTAAACGTCCATGAAGATCGCAGTGATGAGTGATACCCATGATCACATCTGGAACTTTCAAAAGGCCTTAAAAAAACTTGAAGAACTTGACATTCGGCATGTCATCCACCTTGGAGACCTCATCTCACCCTTTATGCTTGAAGAACTAGATATCTTCCACGGGACTTTTCATCTAATCTATGGGAACAACAATGGGGACCAAATGCTTTTCTTTAAGCGCCTTGCCCTCTTGGGAGATAAGGTCTGCTTCCACGGTTGGTTTGGAGAACTTGAGATATCAGGAAAAAAGATAGGATTTATCCACGATCCATTACTTGCAAGAAAGGTGGCAAAATCAGGGGAATATGACCTTGTCCTTTTTGGCCACACCCACCTTTGGCACAAGGAGAAGATAAAAAATTGCATCCTTTTAAATCCAGGTGAGATTCTTGGCAAAAAGCAGCAGGCAGGCTTTGCAACAGTTGACCTAAAGGACCTTGAAATAAAAAGGGTCCTTCTGGACTAGGAAATGACAGAATTCATCCTTGGAATAGATACCGGTGGCACCTTTACAGACTTTATCCTTATTGACAAAGATGGGCAGATAAAGAGATGGAAGGTCCTTTCCACTCCAAAGGACCCCTCAAGGGCCATTTTGCAGGGTCTCAAGGAGCTTATTCCCGGTTTTAGGGACAAACTCCTGGAGATAGTCCACGGCACAACCGTTGGCACAAACGCCTTTTTGGAAAGAAAGGGGGCTAGGACCTGCCTTTTAACCACCAAGGGCTTTGAAGACTGCCTTTTTATAGGAAGGCAGGCAAGGCCAAGCCTCTATGACCTTATGGTGGAAAGGCCACCTAATGTTATTGAAAGGACGGATTGCCTTGGCATAGAGGAAAGGACCAGTGCCAAGGGCGAGATTTTAAAGGCCATATCAACAAAGGAAATGGAAAGGGCCCTTGGTTTTATAAAGGGAAAAGGATATGAAGCCATTGCCATATCATTTCTCCATTCTTATAAAAATCCTGAAAATGAAGAAAGGCTTGGGAAATTTCTAGAAAAAAATGGCCTTAAGCCCTGCCTTTCATCAAGGCTTCTTCCTGAGTTCAGGGAGTTTGAAAGGACAAGCACAACTGTCATAAATGCCTACCTTGGCCCTGTCATTGGCAATTATACAAAAAAACTCCAGGATGAGCTTAAAAATGCAAAGATCTTTGTGCAGCAGTCAGGGGGAGGCTGCCAGCCCGCTCGGGAAGTTGGGAAGATAGCAGTTACCACAATCCTTTCTGGACCGGCAGGAGGGGTCCTTTCGGGGATTGAGCTTGGAAAGGCCCTTGGCCGTCCCAATATCATCACCTTTGACATGGGCGGCACATCCACAGATGTTTCCCTTTGCCCTGGAAGGCTTCTTTTTACTAGGGATTACAAGATAGAGAGCTACCCTATAAATCTCCCCATGATAGATGTCCATACTGTTGGGGCCGGGGGAGGCTCCATTGCATGGATAGATAAGGGCGGACTTTTAAAGGTAGGGCCTGAAAGCGCAGGGGCAGACCCAGGCCCCGTGTGTTATGGAAAGGGAGATCGAATAACCGTTACGGATGCTAACCTCTTCTTGGGAAGACTTCAGAGTGAAAAATTCCTTGGCGGACGGATGAACCTTTTTACAGAAAGGGTAGAAGGTCTTTTAAGGGAGCTTGGCCAAAGGCTTGGTCTTTCTCCAAAGGAGACTGCTCTTGGAATAATAAGGCTTGTCAATACCAATATGGTCCAGGCGGTAAGGGAGGTATCCATCGAAAGGGGCTATGACCCAAGGCTTTTTTCGCTTATGAGCTTTGGAGGTGCAGCAGGCCTTCACGCCCTTGAGGTTGCAAATGAGCTTGACATAGAGGAAGTGATAGTCCCTGACTTTGCAGGGGTATTTTCCGCAGTAGGCCTTGCCTTTTCAAACCTTACCTTTGAAAAGTCAAAAAGCCTCTTTTTAAAGGCAATCCCAGGGGAAAAAGAGAGGGAAGATGAGCTTCTTTCTGAAATAAAGGAATTAAAAGAGGACATCTATTCATCCTATTCCAGTTACATAGGAAAGGAGGCAGCTAAAAGAGAAGAGATATTTTTGGATGTAAGATATGAAGGGCAGTCCTTTGAACTCATGATCCCCTATTCAAGGAAGTGGATGGAAGATTTTTTTAAGGAGCATCAAAAGCTCTATGGTTATTTTCTGACAGATACCCC
>WFZZ01000221.1 GCA_015489315.1 Deltaproteobacteria bacterium
CCTTTGTTCCAGTCAATTGCGGGGCAATACCTGATTCCCTAATTGAATCAGCACTTTTCGGTCATGAAAAGGGTGCATTTACAGGAGCAACTGGAAGAACAAAGGGCTTTTTCGAAGAGGCTCATGGGGGCACGCTCTTTTTAGATGAAATTTCTGAAGGTTCCTTTGCATTACAAACTGCTCTTTTGAGAGTGCTTCAGGAAGAAGCGTTTTTTAAGGTGGGATCCACCAAGCAATGCCGAGCAAACTGTAGGATTATTGCTGCATCTAACAGAAATATAAAGACTGAGGTAAACAAGGGAAATTTCAGAGAAGACCTTTATTTTCGCCTTAATATATTTGAAATAAAAATGCCCCCTTTAAGAGACAGGGCCGATGATATCTTCGCCCTTTCGGAATACTTTTTGAAAAGAACTTCAAAGAAATACGGAAAAACTATCTTGGGTCTTTCAAAGGGAGTAAAAAGAATTTTTAAAAGTTATCATTGGCCTGGGAACGTAAGAGAGTTGTTTCATGTGCTTGAAAGGGCCATCATAGTAGAAAATGGATCTGTTTTAAGTCCACTTTCTCTTCCTAAATATTTACAGGACAAAATGGATCCTGGCCTCGGAAATGAAAACAGTAATAACAATAGAATTGGACCGGCAGAATATGATGATACAATCTATCAGCTACCAATAACAGAAGCCAAACGGATTTTTGAAAAAAGGTATTTAGAAAGGCTTCTTGCCAGAACCCGGGGAAATATATCTGTCGCCGCCACCATAGCAGGAATAAGGAGGCAAAATTTATATAGAAAACTTGAGCAACTGAAAATAGATCCGACCAGATTTAGGAAAAAAACAAATAAATGAAAAAATCCAGGGCTAACAAATCCATTCTTATAGTTGGTGCAGGGATATCTGGGATGCAATGCGCTCTAGACCTGGCGAGAATGGGTTTTTATTGTTACCTCCTCGAAAAAAAAGAGGTGGTAGGCGGCCTTCTTTTACAACTAGGGAGGATTTTCCCCACAGGAGATTGTCCTACATGAATCATGTCTCCCACCCTGGCTCAGTTGAGCCTTAGCAAAAATATTGAGATAATTACAAAGGCTCAAGTCATAGAATGCTCTCAAGGAGAGGGAAACTTCCATATTAGAATCAGACAAAAACCCAGATATGTTGACCCAGCGCGATGTGTAAGCTGCGGTCTATGCGAAAAAAAATGTCCTGTTTATATTACACTGTCTCCTTTTCATGACAAAATTAGGGGTGCTATTTATCTTCCTTCCAATAACGGCATTCCTAGGGGATATGTAATTGATGAAAACGAATGCCTGTTTGTCAAAGAAGGTTCATGCCGAATTTGCGAAAGGGTCTGCCCAAAGGGGGCCATTAATCTTGATCAAAGCCCAAAAGAGATGGAAATCGAATGCTCTGGAGTTGTCCTAGCTCAAGGTCTCACTCCTTATATTCCAAAAGAGCTTTCGAGATTTGGGTATGGCATCTTAAAAAATGTGGTTACCAATATTGAATTTGAAAATCTTCTAAATCCAGCCGGTATTACCAAGGGAAAAATTAAAAGACCTTCAGATGGCAGGGAACCTGAAAGTATAGCATGGATACAGTGCATTGGCTCCAGACAGACAAACATTGTGAAAAGGCCATATTGTTCAGGGATCTGCTGTAGTGCTGCCATCAAGCAGGCAATAACAGCAAAACATATACTAGGAAGAGAATTGAAAGCAGATATCTATTATATTGATATAAGGACCTATCAAAAGGGTGCTGAAAGATATTTTATTCAAGCCCACGAAAAAGGAGTAAATTTTGTCAATTCACGTCCTTTTGGTGTCTGTCTTTCAGAGGATGACAAAATTGCCATAAAATTCTTTTCAACACAAACAAAGGCTAAAACCTTAGCCGCCTATGATATGGTGGTGCTATCCACAGGGCTATTTATTGATAAGGAGATCGAAAGGCTTTCCTGGCAGTTTGGCATTGAAACTGATGAATTTGGTTTTAACAAATCAATATTTCCAGAAGTGGAAAAGACATCAAGATCTAGGCTTTTCGCTTGTGGTAATTTTAATGGCCCAAAATCCATAACGGGCGCAGTAATAGAAGGATCTGCTGCGGCAGCTTTTTTTAGAAGGGGACTTGGTGATTTAAAAGCCCTAAAATCCCCAAAATTTAATACAGATACTGGCAAAAAATCCCAAAAAATTCCGATCCTTCCTGCCAGAATTGGTCTTTTTATATGCCGTTGTGGCCAAAACATCTCTGACATCATAGATACCAAACAACTGTTAGACCATTTTTCACATGCCCAAAAGGAAGTGGTCTTTTGTTCAACCCTACCTTTTTCATGTGCACCAGATGGGGTAAAGGCCATTTCACAGGCCATAAAGGACTATGGTCTCAATCGAATAGTGATCAGTGCCTGCAGTCCAAGGTCCCATGAAATCATATTCCGAAAGGCCTTTGAAAAGGCAGGCCTTGACCCCTCCATGCTAGTAATTGCTAATATCAGAGAACAGTCCGCTTGGGTCCATCAAAATGACAAAAATGGGGCATTTGAAAGGGCAAAGGATCAAATATCAATGGCCATACAAAAGGCATTACAATTGAGTCCCTTTAAGAAAAGGGAATATCCAGTAACAAGGGCAGTGCTGGTATTAGGAGGTGGTATCAGCGGAATGACTGCTGCTTCAATAATTGCGGAGTCTGGCATCAAGGTCCATCTTGTGGAAAAAGAAGGGGCGCTTGGAGGGAATGCAAGATCACTTTTAGAGACCTGGAGGGGTATTAGTGTAAAGAATCTATTAAATAATCTTGAAAAAAGGATACGAAATAATCCTCTTATTTCCATTTATCTGAATTCATCCATTGAAAGGCTCCAAGGAATAACTGGAAATCTAACATCTTATTTAAAGACAAAAAAATTGTCTTCTTATGAACAAATCAACCATGGCGCATTAATACTTGCCACAGGGGCAAGGGAGGCCAAGCCAAGTGGTTTTCATTACAAGGAACATCCAGGGATATTGACCCATCAGGATTTTGATCGAATGCTAATGGCATCGGGAACTGAAAGGCTGAGGAGTGCCAAGACTGTAGTTTTTTTACAATGTGTTGAGTCATGCAACAAAGAACGTCCCTACTGTAGCAGGGTTTGTTGCACTCATGCGGTCACGAGGGCTGTTCATCTTAAAAAGCATCTCCCTGAACTTGAAATCTATATAGTTTACAAACACATGAGGACCTATGGTCAAAGAGATGAATATTTTAGAAAGGCAAGGCAGATGGGAATAAAGGCCCTCAGATTTAATGGTGACAATCCTCCAAGACCAGAAATTTTTACTGATATTGATGAAAATCTCAAACCCATAAGGCGGCTGAGACTTCGTTTTATAAATATCCTTCTTGATTCAGAGGTGGTTTTACATCCAGATTTCATCATACTTGCTACAGCCATTGAACCTGACATGGAAAACAACCAAAAACTTTCCGCCATCTTTAAGTTGCCCCT
This sequence comes from Deltaproteobacteria bacterium, assembly GCA_015489315.1. Classification (GTDB taxonomy): domain Bacteria; phylum Desulfobacterota; class Dissulfuribacteria; order Dissulfuribacterales; family QOAL01; genus JAADCZ01. Next base: position 3,514 of record WFZZ01000221.1, read on the forward strand.
GGGACAGGATGGTTTTTTCCAGGAACTTCACCCAAAGCTAAGGCCCTGCGAACTTAGAAGGGATGGTTTTTTCATGGCAGGCCTTGCTCATTATCCAAAGGAGGTGGAAGAATCCATAAGTCAGGCTGCTGCTGCTGCCTCAAAGGCCATAGCCTTTCTTTCCCAAGACAGGATTGTTCCTGACAGAAATACCGCCAAAATAGTTGCTCATATGTGTGATGGTTGTGGTCTTTGCCTTGAGGTATGTAAGGAGAAGGCCATCTCCCTTTGTGAATTTATTTTTAGAGGAGAGACAAAACAGATGGCTGAAATTGACGATTCCATTTGTAATGGATGCGGGGCCTGTGAGGCCGTCTGCCCCAAATATGCTGTAGGCATTCCTGGTTTTATGCCTCAAGAAGTGGAGGCGCAAATAAAAGCTATTTTGAGGACATAAATATAAAAATGAAAAAAAAGAGGGGCTTTTCACCAAAAATTCTTTGTTTTTTATGCAAATGGTGCGGTTATAGTGCAGCAGACCTTTCTGGAATACAAAGGATACAATATCCACCTACAATCCGGGCAATAGAGGTTGTTTGTTCTGGAATGGTTCATCCAAACTGGGTAGTGAATTCTCTTCTTTCGGGCCTTGATGGCGTAATGATTTTTGGCTGCCATCTCGGGCAATGCCATTACGGGGGAGGAAATGAACTTGCACTTAAGAGAAAAGAGGTAATTGAAGAAACACTTTTTGATATGGGGATAGACCAAAGACGTTTTTCAATAAAATGGGTTTCTGCTGCAGAAGGAGAGCAATTTGCCAATGCTGTTCAGGAAATGACACAGTTCCTAAAAAAGCTCGGTCCCAACACATATTCGGTAAAAGGCCCTTTTTCTCATATCCCTCCAGTTTACGATGCCAGAAAGATCAGTTTCATTTACAGCACAAATGGCAAGGACTACTTCTGGGATGGGAACATTTATGAAGACAATTTAAGTGCCCATTCTGCCATTTCACGTTATCTCAATGAAGGTTTTGAGGCAAAGCTTGTCCCGTCAAAGGGAAAAATACTCATTTATACAAGAAGGGTGCCAGGAAAACATTAATCAAATGACACTCAATAGACTTTTAGACAAAGAAATTGAAGGATGCCAGATTCAGAGCTGTCTTGGTTGCAACAGTTGCACAAATGTGTGTCCGGTGTCCGGCTTTGAGGATATGAACCCCTCAAAACTCATTCAACTCATAATTGATGGAGAAAACCAGGTTCCTCTGAACACAAAGTGGATATGGTACTGCTGTCAGTGTGGCAACTGTAAGGCAGTATGTCCCATGGATATACCAATACCTTCCATAATTCACATATTAAAATCCCTGCAACCAGAAGAAATGCTTCCCAGTAAAGTAAGAGAACGCCTACAAAAATGGAAGGTCATTGGTAATACCTCTTCTATTTATCCAGGTGACTACATCAGTTTTATCAAAAAAGCCGAGGCCATAATTAAAAAAAAGACGGGAAAAATACTGAAAATTCCAATTGATAAACGAGACTCAAAAGTTTTTTTATTAGTAGATCCTGAAATCTTAAAAGAGGCTCCCGAGGTTCTTTCAGATTATGCCCTTATATTCCACAAAGCCAAAGAAAGCTGGACTATTCCGAGCACCCCCCTTGGAACCTTTGACCCGTTTATCATGGCAGGAAGGGCTGATCTGGCGAACCTTTGGATAGATAGGGTCTATGACCTTTTTAAGACATTCAAGTTCCAACGGCTATTGATAGATGATTGTCAAAACAGGCTGTCACTTTTTAGCCCCCAGGGGGATAAAAAGTTCTTTCCAGTAGAATTTGAGATAATAAACCTCTCTTTACTTATAAAAGAGTATCTTAAAAAGGGCACCCTTAAATTGAAAAAAAGAAAAACAGGCTGTCAGACATTTCAGATTCCATGCGGTCTTAAAGAAGAAAATGATCAAAGAACCATCCTCTCACTTATGAGAGAGCTTTTTAATTGCGTTCGTAATATGACCGTACCAATAGAAAACTCTAATTGTTGTGGAGGAAGCCTTTTAAGGATGGGCCTTAAGGATTTAATGTCTGGATATGACAGTTTAAAGATTTTACAACTGAAACAAATTCAATGTGATGGAATCATCACAGTGTGTGCAACCTGTTTTCTCAAATTTTTACAGCTTAAAGAAGAAGGAATGATTAATAAAACCTGCCTTTTTCTACCACAAATTGTATCCGAACTTATTATTTCCTAGCTTACCCGAGCCATCTTCATGATTGAAATGGCTAAACAAAGGCATTAATCTTGAACTATGGTCAACCAGCAAATAGCCAATATTTTTTACAAAATAGCAGACCTTCTGGAGATAAAGGGAGAAAACCCCTTTAGAGTCCGGGCCTATAGAAACGCAGCAAGGACCATTGAATCCCTTGGAAGGGACCTTTCCGAAATGATCGAACAGGGCAAGGACCTTACAAGTCTTCCTGGAATTGGAAAGGACCTTTCTGAAAAGATAATGGAGATAATAGACACAGGCACCCTGTCAAAACTTGAAGAGCTTGAATCCGAGATTCCAAGAGGCCTCATTGAGCTTTTAAAGGTAGAGGGGCTTGGGCCAAAACGAATAAAGACCCTTTATGACAAACTTGGGATCACAAACATTGATGAACTAAGGAAGGCTGCATCTCAAGGGAAAATCCGTTCACTCCCGGGCTTTGGTAAAAAGCTTGAAGAGACCATTTTAAAGGGTGTTGTCCTTGCCAAGAAGGAGGGTAGAAGGTTCAAGTGGTCCTATGCCAACTCCTTTGGAGAGGAACTCATTTCCTTTTTGAAAAACGGGCCTTCTGTAAAAAGGGCAGAGATAGCAGGAAGCTACCGGAGAAAAAAAGAGACAGTGGGAGACCTGGATATCCTTGTTACTGCCGAAGACCCAGAGGCCATGATCGACTACTTTGTCACCTTTCCTGGCATAAAAAAAGTGATTTCAAAGGGCCAGACAAGGTCCACCATAATCCTTGAAAGCGATATCCA
>WFZZ01000222.1 GCA_015489315.1 Deltaproteobacteria bacterium
AACTTCAGGACCTTAGAAAGGAGCGTCTTGAGGCTCTTGCAAAAAGTCACTATGGAGATTGTAGGGCACCATGCAATCTTACCTGCCCAGGTGGTATCAATGTTCAAGGTTATGTAAATCTTATTGCCAAGGGTGAGTACCTTGCAGCCCTTATGCTTATAAAGGAAAAGAATCCTCTGCCCATTTCTGTAGGCAGAGTATGCCCACGATTTTGTGAAACAAGATGCAGAAGAATACTTTTGGATGAACCAATTGCCATCAATCACCTTAAACGATTTGTCGCCGATTATGCCTCTGAGGTAGGTTTCAGGGATGACAAAGTAGGAAGTCCTACAGGAAAGCGCGTGGCAATAATTGGAGGAGGGCCGGCAGGTCTTTCATGTGCGTATTTTTTGAGAAAACAGGGGCACGAAGTCACAATTTTTGAGGCGGCAGACAAGCTTGGAGGACTGCTCCGTTACGGGATTCCCGGATACAAACTCCCTAATAAGGAAGTAGATAAAGAGGTTCAAAATATTCTAAATCTTGGGGTTCACGTAAAGCTGAATTCTGCTTGGGGTAAGGATTTTACCATCAAGGACCTCAAAAATCAGGGTTTTCAAGCAGTATTTATAGCAACTGGCCTTTCAAGGCAAAAGCAGCTCGATATAGAAGGCTCTGAACATGCCATTTGTGGTCTTAGATTTTTAAAGGATGTAAACCTTGGAAAGGCCCCCGAAATAGGAAATGACGTATTGATTGTTGGAGGCGGAGACATTGCTGTTGATTCAGCAAGGAGCGCCATAAGGCTTGGTGCAAAAAATGTTACTGTAATCTATCCAAGATCAAGGGTTGAGCTTCCAGCCCATCAAAGGGATATAGAAGAGGCAGAAAAGGAAGGGGTCCAGTTCTTTTTGATGGCTACCCCTTTAAAGATAATGGAAGAAGATGGACGTCTTAAGGTAGAGATGGCAAGGACCATTCTCGATGAGCCTGATGAACGGGGGATTCGTCATCCGATTCCAATGCCAGGCTCGAGGTTATTCTGGAATGGCGACACAGTAATTTCTGCTCTTGGTCAGGAAGGAGATCCAACCTTTCAAAGCTTTGGTGAGATAGAGGCTTCAATCAAACTTTCCCCGAGAAAGACCATAAAGACACATCCATCCACAATGAAGACAAGTGTGGATGGAGTCTTTGCAGGTGGTGATTGTGCAACCGGTTCACGCACTGTAATACAGGCAGTGGCAGGCGGAAGACGTGCTGCAGAATCTATCCATGAATATTTGATGAGTGAAAAGGCAGGTATTACAGAGCCACGTTTTAATTTTACAAAGGGGAAGCGTTTTGAAGATGTGGACATGCATAACTTTGACGGGTATTCCATAAAACTGAATGAAGTAATGCCTGCAAGACCCCCTGAGAGGAGAAAAGGAGATTTTGACGAGGTAAATCTTGGCTTTTCAGAAGAAATGGCTGTGAGAGAGGCAAAAAGATGCCTCAAATGCGGATGTCTTGGCCTTTCAAAATGTACTTACAGAGAACTTTGCGTTGACTACAAGATAAAGGCGAATCTTTCCCAAACAAGGCTTAAATATCCTATAGATAAGAGTCATCCATTTATAATAGTTGATGCAAATAAATGTGTTGGCTGCGAAAGGTGTGTTAGAAGCTGTAGATATGATGCACTGGAGCTTTCCATACAAAGGGATAACAAAAGCCAGGTCATTGAGAGTGTTTTAATAAGATTTAATGAAAATTGTGTCTCTTGTGGGGCCTGTGTAGATGCCTGTCCTACAGGTACCCTTTCAAAGAAAGACGTTGTTATTCCGCTATTTCCAGAACAACTTGATAAAAAGCAAAGTGTTTGTACCTATTGTGGAACAGGTTGCAGCATAGACGTTGTCACTAAGTATGGTTCAATTCTAGAAATAAAGGCTGATTATGACAGGCCGCCAAACTATGGTCAGTTATGTGTAAAGGGGCGTTTCGGCTACACATTTTACAGAAATGAGGAACGTCTTAAAAAGCCCCTTGTAAGAGATAGTATCGACGAACCCTTCAGAGAAGTTGACTGGGATGAGGCCTTAAGGATAATTGCTACAAAGCTCAATCACATAAAGACCCACTTTGGTGCGGATTCAATAGGTGTCCTTGCATCTTCTCGTTGTACAAATGAGGAGAACTATCTGCTCCAAAAACTTGCCAGGGCAGCAATAGGCACGAATAATGTGGATAACTGTGCCCGGGTCTGACACGCACCATCTGTCAGCGGTCTGCTGGCAACACTCGGAAGCGGAGCAGCTACAACGCCCTTTGAACAGATAATTGGAACAGACTGTCTCCTTATTTGTGGTTCAAATACCACTGAGGCACATCCAATAGTTGGACTCAAGGTAAAGGAGGCTGCCCAAAAAGGGACTGATCTTATTGTCATTGATCCAAGAAGGACTGAAGTAGCTGCCATTGCTGATGAGCAGCCTGAAGGGATATGGCTACAGGTGAGACCTGGCGGAAATATTCCACTTCTAAATTCCATGCTTCATTGCATAATTGAAGAAGGGCTTTTTGATGAGGATTTTATCAAAAGGCGCACCGATGATTTTGATAAGCTAAAAGAACATGTCAAGGAATATCCGCCTGAAAAGGTCTTTGGAATAACAGATGTACCTGCTGAGCTTGTCAGAAAGGCGGCAAGAAAATATGCTACTTCCAAAAATTCCCTGGTTCTTTATGGCCTTGGTGTTGCAGAACACAAGGGAGGAACGGCAGGAGTCATTGCCCTTGCAAATCTGGTTCTGGCAACAGGTCATGTTGGTAAACCCCACAGCGGTATTAATCCATTAAGGGGGCAAAACAATGTTCAGGGTGCTTGTGACATGGGCACATTGCCTTATACATATCCTGGGTATCAATCTACTAGTGATCAGTCGGTCCTTGAAAAGTTTGCAACCAACTGGGGTGTAAATACCCTGCCCGTTACAGATGGCCTTCTTGAGCCAGAGATGTATTCACGGGCCATAGAGGGAAAATTCAAAGCCCTTTATTGCGTGGGTTACGACCCTGCACAGACACAGGCAAATATTGGCCATGTACATGAGGGCCTTAAGGCTATGGACTTTGTTATAGTCCAGGATCTATTCCTCACAGAGACTGCAAAGTTTGCCCATGTGGTGCTTCCATCTGCCTGTTTTTACGAAAAGGACGGCACTTTTACTAGTGGTGAAAGAAGGGTGAGAAAGGTAAATAAGATCATCGATCCTCCTGGAAAGGCAAAGGCTGACTGGGAAATTATATGCCTTATTTCACAGGCCTTGGGTTATCCAATGTTTTATACAAGTCCTGAGCAGATTATGGCCGAAATCGCAAAGCTAACTCCTGCCTATGCAGGAATAAGTTATGACAGGATAGGAGATAAGGGTCTGGTTTGGCCTTGTCCGGAACCCGATCATCCAGGAACTCCTCTTCTTCATACCGAAAGATTCCCAAGGGGAAAAGCCAACTTTGTGCCTGTATCCTATATTATTCCTGAAGAGGTCTCCGATGACGAATATCCATTTATCCTGGTAACAGGAAGGAGACTTGAGCATTACAATAATGGTTCTATGACAAGAAGATGTGAAGGCTTTGACTTAATTTCTCCGGAAGAGCTAGTTGAGATCAATCCAGAGGATGCCAAAAGGCTTGGTATTCAAGATGGCCAGATGGTAAAGGTTGAGTCTAGAAGGGGTAGAGTCAAGGTAAGGGCATTGGTAACCGAAAGGAGCAAGCCTGGAACTGTCTTTATGACCTTCCACTTTCAGGATGCCCTAACAAACATCCTTACGAGTCCTGGGCTTGATTCAAAGACCTTGACACCCGAATATAAGGTCTGTGCCGTGAGAATCCTGCCTTAAGAGTGACAGCGAAATGATATTTGAGGCCGGTATAACCGGCCTTTTTGTTGTTTACGAAGTTGTAAGTAAAATAGATTTCAGGTTTGATCAATTCATAACAGTATTAGCTAATTTTTTAGAATTTTATTCAATTTTCTCTATATATTTCTTCTTCTGTCCAGCCAGAATAAAATAGAATCTCCTTTTGGTATAATGGTCGCTCTTGTTAATGTTTCACTTGAAATTGGAAGGATGATTTA
>WFZZ01000223.1 GCA_015489315.1 Deltaproteobacteria bacterium
GTCCTAAATAGAAACAGAAGGGCGAATTTTGCGCACTAATTTTACGGATATTTTTTAAATAAAAAAATAAAGCTCTAACCCCGAAAACCAGGCAAATTATGAGATATTTTTAATTCAATATTAAATTATTGGAACTTTCACTAAAAAGCAGAAAAAATTTTGGGCGAATTTTGCGTCATCCCGAAAACTTCATAGTAATTAATTTAAAAATAAATCCAATTATATCAGTAGGTTATTTGGATAGCTAAAACCATAATAAATAGACCCCGTAACAGACCATAAAAAAATCGGAAATTTTATATTATAAAAACTTGACAATAATAATTTATAATGATAGTTAATTTTTAAACTTACCAACCTTGCAATTAATAAACTTATAATTTTGCTACTATAGTTTTGGGAGGTGATAGAAATTGATCTAAATTAAAGGATTCAAGCCAGTTTCCATTGTCTAACTAAAAATTTGTCAGGGTTTTGATAGGCCGCCACTTATAAAAATAAACAACAAGATAGGAGTAAGAAAATGAAGGGTATAATCTTTTTGGTCCTTTGGCTCACCTGTGCATCTCTACACACCTTATATGATTTAAAAGTTAAACCTTTTCTTCAAAAGAAAAAAGACGAATGGGGAGCACCAATCGACTAGTTCAATCTTTTCCTAAAATGAAAATCTTTTGAAAAGGAGTTTATGTCCCATGTCAAACACTGCAAATATTACTACAAAAAAACTTCCACTGGTCCTTTCAGGTTCAACCACATATAACATAACAATGATGATTCTGGCCCTTTTGGCCTCAATAGGTATTGCCTTTGGCATCCATGCCATGATAGTAGGTCATGATGTAGCCTATGGTGTAACAAGGTCGGTTCCTTGGGGACTTCTTATAGCCACATATGTATTTTTTGTGGTCACTTCAACTGGGCTTTGTCTTGTTTCTTCTCTTGGTCATGTCTTTGGTTTTGAAAGCTTTCATGAAATAGGAAAAAGGGCTGTTTTTCTGGCCATATGCACAATAATTAGTGGTTTTACAGTAATTGCCTTTGAAATTGAAAATCCTTGGAGGATGGCAATCTATAATGTGCTCTCCCCAAATCTCACCTCTAATATCTGGTGGATGGGAACCCTTTATGGCGCCTATCTTTTCTTTATGGTCTCTGAATTTTTCCTGCTTCATACACAGCGCTATAGGGCAGCAGGAATTTTAGGCCTTTTGGGGGTCCTTTCCGGTATTGCAGCCCATAGTAATCTTGGAGCAGTTTTTGGACTTTTAAACGGCAGGGAATTCTGGCATGGACCATACATGCCAATCTATTTTATTGCATCAGCCATGATGTCAGGCTGTGCAGCCATTTGTTTTTTTACCTATCTGGGCCTTAAAAGTAATGGCAGACCCATAGACGATAAGATGAAAAAGTCCCTAAGGGCTACAGGAAGGCTTGGTATGCTTCTTATGGCTACCTTACTCTTTTTTGTAACCTGGAAGGTAATATCTGGCATAGCTGGCTACCCTCCAGGAAAATTTCAGGCCATGATGGCTCTAATTAAAGGTGGCTATTCTGCAAACTTCTGGGGCGGAGAGATATTTTTAGGCATGGTATTACCATTTATAATGATACTTGCAACCAAGGCTGAGAAACCCTCCTGGCTTTTTGCCGCAGGCCTCATCTCCTTGATCGGGATATTTTTTATGAGATATGACCTAGTAGTTGTAGGTCAATTGGTTCCTAGTTTTCATAGCCTAGGTATCCTGGGCCATACAGAACTTTTATCATATACCCCATCACTTCATGAAGTCATGATAACCATTGGGGGATTAAGCCTCTGCGGATTGATGTTTTTAGTAGGAGAAAGGCTTTTTGACTGCCACAAAGACAGCCACCATTAATTATAAGGAGGGGGCTATGACGTCTGGAAATAGAAATAAAAGCACCACACACTATCCAAAAATAAACGCTAATCACCTTTTTAGCTTATTGGATATCAAACCTTCAACTGTTAGGACCTATGAGTTAGAAGGACTCGTACGCCCAACCTACTCTAGAGGACAGAGATTTTTCAGCCATGAGCAGGTCACCTGGGTATCATGTATTAGACACATGATACAGGAAAAGGGAATTAGCATTCCAGGGCTCACCAGACTATTAAAGCTTTGTCCATGCTGGGAAATTGCCGACTGCCCCAAAAAGACCCGGGAACAGTGCTCTTCAAAGTGGATCAGCATGGAATATTTAGAACAGGAAAGAAAGTCTTTTTATTTCAAAAAGCCACATCCCTTTGTAAGAGAATATTATATAAACCACCAGGGAGAAGTAGCAATAAATTAAAAAAACAAACCAAATTTGAAGCTAAAAAAAAGGGGGTACCACCCCCCTTTTTATTTAAATAATTAGAACAAAAATTAATCATTAATTAACAAAATGTTACTTCCTAAAAAATAAAAAGAATTTTTTCCAAGTTCAAAGAAATGACCACTTATTAAATTACAACCTAAAAAAATACAGCCAACCCTCCAAAGTTAACCCATTAAAATCACTATCTTTTAATCCGACCTGAAA
>WFZZ01000224.1 GCA_015489315.1 Deltaproteobacteria bacterium
AAAATGCCCTTGATGTTTCCAATTCTTTAAAAACACTCATTAGTTTGGAGCAATTGATCACAGCACTTGCAGAAAAGAAACAAAATGAGATCATGGAAGATCTTAAAACTATACGAAATCAAAAAATGGCACATGATGCATATTCTCATCAAAGCCTTAAAGGAGTAAGGCCATGATAAATGAAATAAGTGTAATACAGCAAATAGGCTATCAGATTAATGATTTAAATAGTCAGAGCCAGGTGAAACATGATGGACAGCCAATAGGCCAATTAGATAATCCAGATTACTTGTTGAATTCCAGCAAGAATAACAAACAAGTCGATTTTGACGGCAAGAGGGAAAAAATATCAAATGATCTTTTGGAGGGAATAAAGGAAGAATTTGATATCATAAGCCATCTGGAACTTAAATTTTCAAGAGATAAAGAAACTGGAGAAACTTATATTAAAATTCTTGATAAAGAAAATGGAAAGGTGGTGAGAGAGATCCCTCCAGAAGAAGTCAGAAAACTAGCTGAAAAATTACAGAAAATGATAGGCATTCTCTTTGATAAGAGGGTATAAATTTTAAAAAGTAATATTAATACTCTTTCAATAACCCTCTTTTGTCTCTTCACGTCTTAATACTTAAATTCCAATCCCCTGTAATTTATCACCCCTCATACCAAAAATAACACTTTAAAAATAACCTTTAAAAGCGGGCGATGCGGGATTCGAACCCACGACCTTTGGCTCCGGAGGCCAACGCTCTATCCACCTGAGCTAATCGCCCATTTCAAGAAACCACATTTTTTTGTCTAAATTTTAATCAGGCCCAAAAGCTTGTCAATTTGTTCTAAATAGTTATTTATTCATATTGGCAATTAGTTATTCATTTTATTCATTTTTTATGTTAATCCCTTTAAAAATTTTAAAATCAATTAAAAAGAACAATGAAATACATATTTGGACCTGTTCCATCAAGAAGACTGGGGCTTTCCCTTGGTATTGACATCCTTCCCAAAAAGACCTGCAACATGGATTGCATATATTGTGAAATCGGAAAGGGGAAAGGCCAGGTAAATAAAAGAGACTTTTATACAAATGAGGAAGAAATTCTTAAGGAGCTGAAAGACTTTTTAAGGAACGAAAAAAGGACTATTGATTGTATCACCATTACCGCCTCTGGCGAGCCAACCCTTCATAAAGGGCTAAAGTCAATAATTGAAGGGGCAAAAAATATTTCTGAAAAACCGGTTGTTGTACTTACAAATGCAAGTCTTTGCTGGATAGATGAAATAAGAAAGGCCCTTTGCCTTTGCGATCTTGTGCTTCCATCTCTCGATGCAGCAAGTGAAAAGACCTTTAGAAAAATAAATAGACCCCATCCTGAAATAAAACCTGATAGAATTATAGATGGACTTATTGAGCTTCAAAAAGAAATGAAGGGGGAGATGTGGCTTGAGTGCCTTTTTGTCAGGGGGATTAATGATTCCATTGATGAAATTGAGGCACTTAAAAGGGCTATTTCTAAGATTGCCCCTGATAAAATTCAACTAAACACAGTAGTAAGGCCACCTTCTGAAAATTTTGCACATCCGGTTTCAAAAAGAAGGCTTTTTGAAATTAAGGAAATCCTAGGATATAAGGCAGAGGTGATAGTTGATTTTGAAAAAAAGATGGAAGAAGGCTCTGAAATGATTTTAGAGTCTGAAATAGTTGACACCATAAAAAGAAGGCCTTTGACCATGAGCGATATAAGGGCCATTTTTGGAAGATTTAAAAAAAGCCAGAGGGTTATTGAAAGCCTCTTGTCAAAGGGGATTATCCGAAAAACCAATGTAAATGGAAAGGCCTTTTTTGTGGCTACGTAAGGGAGGGAAATGTCTGCAATACCAAATGGAAAACCTGTATCTGCCTCTAGGATCCAGCTAACTCAGGTGATGCTTCCTGAAGACACAAACTCTGCAGGCAATGTCCATGGCGGCACCATAATGAAGCTTGCCGACAATGCTGCCTTTGTTGTGGCAAGCAGGCACTGCCGATCAAATGTTGTAACTGCTTCAGTTGACAGGATAGATTTCCTTTCCCCTGTTTACATAGGTGATCTTCTGATTTTAAATGCAAGGTTAAATTGGGTTGGAAAGGCCTCCATGGAGATAGGGATAAAGATTGAGGCCGAAGATCTTTTTACAGGAAAGGTACGGCATGTGGCAACGGCCCTTTTGACCTTTGTAGCCCTTGACGAAAAAGGGAAACCCAAAAGTGTTCCACCCCTTATACTTGAAACCGAAGAAGACAAAAGGATATTTGAAGAGGCAAGAATAAGGGCCCAAAAAAGAAAGGAGACAAGGGCAAAAATCAAATGACAGCCCGAAAGAAAAAGAGCGCAAAAAAGAAGAAAAATGTTCTGATTCTCATAAACGCAAAGGCTCCTGAGGAATTTCGAGTAGCCCTTATTGAAAACGGACGACTTGAGGCCTTTGAACTTGAGGTTATGGGGCATGACAGCACCAAGGGAAACATCTATAAAGGCAAGATAGAAAATGTCGAGTCAAGTCTTCAGGCCGCCTTTGTTGACATTGGACTTACAAGAAATGGCTATCTACCCTTTGAAGAAATCCATCCCGATTATTACGGATATGCCAAGGGAAAGGATAAGGTCGCAAAGATATTAAAAAAGGGGCAGGACATACTGGTTCAGGTTGTAAAGGAAGAGACCCCGCTTAAAGGGGCCTATGTTACCACATATCTTTCAATACCTGGAAGATTTCTTGTGCTCATGCCTGGAAATCCACATATTGGGGTCTCGAGAAAGATAGAGGATGAAAAGGAAAGACAAAGGCTAAAGACTATCCTTAAGCAGGCAAAGCTTCCAGAAGAAGTGGGTATTATTGCAAGGACCGCAGCCTACAAGGCAACCAAGACTGAGATCATAAAGGACCTCAGATATCTTGTAAGACTATGGGAAAGCATCAAAAAGGAAGCAGCCCAGGCAAAAAGCCCTGCCCTTCTTTACAAGGACAGGGAATTAGTCACACGCTTTTTAAGGGATCATCTTACAACTGAAGTCAGGGAAATTATTGTTGATGAAAGGGAGGCCTATGAAAAAATACGCTCTTTTTTAAAGGTCATTGCACCTCGCCATCTCTCACTGGTAACCCTTTATCAAGAAGAACGCCCCCTGTTTGAAAAGTATGGAATTGAGAGCCAGATAGAGCAAGTCCTTCAACCCAGAGTGGAACTTCCATCTGGCGGCTACATTATCATAGAACCAACTGAAGCACTGGTGTCCATTGATGTAAATTCCGGCAGAAACATCAAAGAAAAGGACCTTGAAGATACAGCCCTTGCTACAAATCTTGAGGCAGCAGAAGAGATTGCAAGGCAGCTAAGATTAAGGGACCTTGGAGGTATCATAGTCATAGATTTCATTGACATGAAAAACAAGGCCAATAGAACCCTAGTTGAAAAAAAGCTCAGGGAGTACCTTAAAAAAGACAAGGCAAAGACAGAAGTTGGTAGGATTTCAAGATTTGGCCTTCTTCAACTTGTTAGACAAAAGCTCAAAAGTCCAGTTAAAAGCTTTAGCCATATAAGGTGCCCCTACTGCAAGGGCGAGGGACTGGTAAAGTCTGTCGAATCCCTTGCAATTTTGTATCTAAGACGCATAGGAAGCAGACTATCCCAGCTTCAAAAAGAAAGGGTGGAAGCCCAAAGATTAATCCTAGAAGTCCCACCAACCGTTGCATCCTATCTTTTAAACAAAAAGCGGGAAGAGCTATTAAGGCTTGAACAAAGTTATGGAATTTCTATTCAAATAGAGCCAAAGGAAAGGCTTTTCCCAGATGATTACTTTTTATATATGGCAAAGGAAACCTAAAAATGAAAGAGCTATTGAAAGATGTACCAGAATATATAAAAGAGCTTGTCCCCTATCCACCAGGAAAACCAATTGACGAACTTGAAAGGGAATATGGCATAAAAAATTCGATTAAGCTCGCCTCAAATGAAAACGATCTTGGCCCCTCCCCTAAGGCAATAAGAAGACTCAAAGGATGCCTTGAAAACCTTTTCAGATACCCGGATGGAAGCGGGTATTATCTGAAGGAGGCCATTTCCCAAAAGTTTTCCTGCAGACTTGAAAATATCGTCCTTGGAAATGGTTCAAATGAGTTAATAGACTTTCTCTGCAGGGTTTTTATAAGGCCTGGGCGAAATGCCATAAGCAGCAAACCAAGCTTTCTTGTGTATTCAAAGATGGTCCAGATAACAGGAGGAGAAAACAGGATTGTCCCTCTAAAAAATGGCACCCATGATCTTGAATCGATTAAAAGTCAAATTGATGAGGATACACGAATTATTTTCCTAGATAATCCCAATAACCCAATGGGCACAGTAATAATGCAGGAGGATTTTGAAAAATTCCTGAAGGATATTCCAGATCACCTGCTTGTTGTTTTGGATGAGGCCTATGGGGAATTTGTCCGCCCTGATGTTCCCTGGGCCAAGGGCATTGACTTTTTTAAAAGGGATGAAAGGATTGTCCTTCTTAGGACCTTTTCAAAGGCGTATGGCCTAGCAGGTCTTAGGATTGGTTATGGAATAATGTCTAAGGAGGTGGCAGCCCTTCTTGACAGGGTAAGACAACCCTTTAATGTAAACCTTATGGCCCAAGAGGCTGCAAGGGAGGCTCTTTCAGATGAATCCCACCTTCAAAAAACCCTGGAAAACACCTGGAGTGAGATGGCAAGATTGAAGATTAAGCTTTCCACCCTTGGTTGTAATGCCCTTGATAGTAACACCAATTTTATGCTAATTGATACCAAAAGGGATGCAAAGGCCGTTTATGAAGCTATGCTTAGAAAGGGCATAATTATTCGCTCCATGGATTCCTATGGCTTTTCCACATTTATAAGATTGACCATTGGAACACCTCAAGAAAACAATGCCTTTTTGGATGCCTTTTCTAGGACACTGGATGAAATACCAGAAAAATAGGGGGAGAGAAGGAGATGGCCAGGCCACCAAAATGCAGACTTGTTTGCAAGGAGCCAGATGTTACCTATTTTAAACCAAGGGGCGTTCCCTTAAGAAGCCTTGAAGAAGTCACTCTCACAGTGGAAGGGCTAGAGGCCCTTAGACTTAGCGAAATCGAGGGGCTGGACCAGGATGAAGCTGCTGCACGAATGGGCATCTCACGCCAAACCTTTGGAAGGATCCTTGCAGAGGCAAGAAAGACAGTGGCCAGGGCAGTAGTTAATGGAATGGGGCTCAGAATCGAGGGAGGAAACTATAAGGTAGTAAAGAGGGCTGAATAACAAGCCATGGAACTTGAAAAAAGGATTGGCTCTACCAAAATAATTATCAAAAAGGGAGACATCACTAAAGAAAAGGTCGATGCAATTGTTAATGCTGCCAACAGTCGCCTCCTTGGAGGAGGTGGAGTAGATGGAGCAATTCACAGGGCTGCAGGGCCAACCCTTTTGGAAGAATGTAAAAGAATAGGATGGTGCGAACCAGGAGATGCAGTTGTCACAGATGCAGGAAACCTTTCTGCCAAATATGTTATTCACACTGTGGGTCCTATCTGGAGAGGAGGTGCAAGGGGTGAGGAAAATACCCTAAAAAATGCCTATATCTCAAGTCTAAAAAGGGCAATGGAGAAAAAGGTGAGGACTATCTCCTTTCCGGCTATTAGCACTGGCGCATATGGTTTCCCAATAGACCTTGCAGCAAAGATCACCCTTTTGGCAATCAAGGAATTTCTTGAGAAAAATCCCCATGTCTTTGATGAAGTAAGGCTGGTACTCTTTAATGATAAAGTCTTTAACTCCTTTAAAGAAGCACTGGAAAGATATCTAAAATAAAAAAGGCCGACTTTATCGGCCGGCCTCTTTAGAAGTCATTAATAAGAAATATCTTTAGCCACAGCCACCACAGGTTCCACAACCACCCTGGGATTCGGTATCACAGGAACAGGCGCCACCAAGACTTGCCATCTCTGCAAAGGAAGGCTCTCTTACTTCAAGGATAGTAATATCAAAATGAAGGGTCTCACCTGCCAGCGGGTGATTGAAATCTGCCATTACCATATCGTCTCTGACCTCTTTGACTGTAAAACGGACTGGGCCATGGGGTGATTGAGCCTCAAAGGGCATACCTGGTTGAATATCCATCCCTTCTGGGAAATTGGACCTTGGAATCTCCCTTATAAGATCTTGTCTTGCCTCACCATAGGCATCCTGCGGTGAAATGGTTAAAGAGAGCTTGTCTCCTGCCTTTTTTCCGCGAATTCCATCTTCAAGGCCCTTTATTACCTGGCCGGCACCAAAGATGAAACCAAATGGATTTTCTGGAGTAGTCTGGTCAATTGTTTCGCCAGAATCCAGTTTAAGAGTGTAGTCAATGCTTACATAGGTACGATCATTAATTTCCATTTCTTTCTCCTAACTTTTATTGCCTTTGATTATTTTTAAGACCCAAAGGAAGGCCTGATTTGCGGGTTTATTTCATCACCTTGAACCAAATTTTATTCAAAATATTACCTAAAATTTAGCAGGTCAAGAGATTTTCTAAAATTTTATTGCTTCTTTTTAAGGATGTATTTCCTTACAGCCCTGTTATGTTCCTTTAATGTGGAAGAGAAATAGTGTCTTCTATTTCCCTTTGAAACAAAGAAAAGATATGTGGTCTTTTTGGGAAAAAGCACTGCCCTGATGGAGTCAAGACCAGGGTTGCATATTGGACCCTTTGGCAATCCCTTCAGTGTATATGTATTGTAAGGAGTAGGTTTTCTAAGGTCTTTCCATGTAAGTCTTCTTTTTCTAATCCTTTTTTCAACAAGGATGCCATACTTTACTGTTGGATCTGCCTGAAGTGGCATCCCTTTTTCAAGTCTGTTCCAAAAAACACTTGCAATGATTGGTTTTTCCTCTAAAACTGCTGCCTCCAATTCTACAATGGAAGCAAGTGTTAAAATAAAATGAACACTTTTTTTTATCTCTTTTACCCTCTTTTCAAAATTATTCTCCTTCCAAACCTTCCAGAACCTTGAAACAAGGTGCTCAACTATTTCTTTACTAGTTATATTTTTTGGGAAAAAATAGGAATCCGGAAAAAGATAGCCCTCTGCACTTTCTGCCCTAATATTAAGCTTACTTAATAAATTTTTGTCGGTTACGGTCTTTAAAAACTCGCCCTTTTTGACCAACTCTGCCCTTTCCAAAAGGTCACCTATCTGAAAGATATTATACCCTTCAGGTATGGTCACAAGGTGCTGGACGATCCTTCCCTCCACTAAAATATCCAATATTTCCTGTGGGCTCATGGAAGGGCTGAGTTTATATTCCCCTGCCTTGATGGATGAAAGGACATCTTCATACCATGCCAGGCCCCAAAACACCTCCTTTGAACGAATAAGCCCTTTTCTTTCCAGTTTCCTTGCGATCTCTTTGAAAGATAAGCCCTTTTTAATCTCAACTATCTTGAATTCAGGCTCCTTTTGGACAGGTTTAAGAAGGGTTTTTATTTTGCCATATCCAAGGTAAGATATTAAAAAGATGAGATACAAAAAAAATATAAATTTTAGGTTTAAAAATATCCTCATAATATGAAAAGTGAAAACATATTCTTGGTAATCGTATTTATCCTTATGGGAATCTGGTTACTTTTAAGGATACTTTATCCATCAAATTATTCCTGAATATTCAATCCCTCAAGTCTTGGGGGAAAAAATTCAGTGAAAAGTTCATGTCCTACAAAAAATATTCCTGAAAAACCAGGGCCAAATTTTGGCATAAAGGATACTGGTAAACAATAATATCATTTATCCCCTTGGAAAAGTGAGCTTTTTAAAAAAGGAAGTAAATCACCTCATTGGAAAGGCCATCCACAGATATGGCCTTCTTGATCAGAATGATAGAATCCTTGTAGGCGTTTCAGGCGGAGCAGACAGTCTTATCCTTTTTTACTTTTTAAGGATCTGGCAAAAAAAGGCACCTATACATTTTGACATTATCCCTGTTTATCTGGACATGGGCTTTGACAATGGGGCTACCAAAAAGGTGCTTAAAAATTTTTTTGAAAATCTTAAAACCCCCTATTACATGGAAGAGACAGACTTTGGACCCTTTGCACACGGAAAATTAAATCAGGGGAAAAGTCCCTGTTTTCTTTGTTCCTGGAACCGCAGAAAAAGGCTATTTGAGCTTACCCAGGTACTTAACTGCAACAAGATTGCCCTTGGACATAACCTTGACGATCTCATCGAGACCTTTTTCATGAATATCTGCTTTAGCGGTGAAACAAGCACCATGGTCCCGAAACAGGAGATGTTTAAGGGGCTAATAACCATTATCCGCCCCTTAGCCCTTGTTGAAAAAGAAAAGATAACAAAGCTTGCCAAAGAACTCGGACTTCCAGTGTGTAAAAATGAATGCCCGTCTTCCCAAAACACAAATAGGGCCAAAATGAGACAGATACTTAACGAAATCTATAGCCTTAATAGAAAGGTCAAGGGAAATATTAAAAACGCCCTTTCTAACATAAGGCGAGAATATCTTCTTTCCTGATGGCACCTTCTCTTATTATCTCAATGTTGTCATCTTCAATGCTTACAATTGTAGAAGGAGGACCTTCTTTTATCTTTCCACCGTCTAGAAAATAATCAGGGGGCGGATTAACAAGCTGTCTTTTCACCTCTTCGATGGTCTTTGGAAGGCCCATTCCCGAAAGGTTTGCACTTGTTGCAGTAATTGGGCATTTGACCTCGTTTATAAGCCTTTGGGCAATTTCGTTATTGGAAATCCTTACGCCTACCTTTTCAGTTCCGGCAGTCAAAAACTCACTTATGCCCCCTTTTGCTGGAAGTAAAAGTGTCAATGGCCCTGGCCAGAATCGTTCCATAAGCCTTTTGGCCAATGGCGAAATTCTTAAAAGATCAATCGGGGCGTCCATTATAGAATTTACAAGGATCAGAAGGGGTTTGTGAAAGGGCCTTTTTTTTATTTCAAAGATGCGTCTTAGGGCATCTTCATTGTAGATAGAGGCGGAAAGGCCATAGCCAGTCTCAGTAGGGATAACACAAACCCCTCCTTTTTCTATAACCTCTGCCGCCTCTTTAATGGCATTTTGTATGTGGCTTTTGGTCATAAAAAGTTTAGACTAACAAGTCCTTTTCATTGATCTTTTTTATCTTTTCCTCCTGCTCCTTTCTAAATTCATCAAGGGCCTTTGAAAGGGCCTCGTTTGAAAGGGCCAAAAGAGATACGGCAAAAAGGGCTGCGTTTTTGGCCCCTGCCTTTCCGATTCCCATGGTTGCAACAGGGACCCCTGGAGGCATCTGACATGTTGACAAAAGGGCATCAAGGCCATTTAAAGAGCTTGAATCTATAGGAACTCCAATTACTGGAAGGGTTGTATTTGCAGCAATAGCACCTGCAAGATGTGCTGCCATTCCCGCACCGGCTATTATGACCTTGATTCCGCGCTCCTTTGCCTCCTTTACATACTCTGTCAAAAGGGCCGGTGTCCTGTGAGCAGAAAGGACCTTAACCTCATGTGGCACATCAAATTCATGAAGGACCTTTGATGCCTTTTCCATGATCTTAAGATCACTCTTACTCCCCATTATGATTGAGACAAGCGGCTCCCCTTGGCCTTTCAAGTGCCTTAGGGCCTTTTTGCCAATATCAGTCCTATAATGCATACCATCCCAGCTTATCCTTTTAACTGCCTCATAGGCCCGATGAATGGCCTCTACTATGTCTTTTCCAAGGGCGGTAACCCCAAGGACCCTTCCTCCGGCAGTAACAAAGCGCCCTTTTTCGTCCCTTTTTGTCCCTGCATGAAAGACAAAAACGTCTTTCATCTCCTCTACATCATGTAACCCATGAATTACCTTTCCTTTTTCATATTTGCCCGGATAGCCCTTTGATGCCAAAACAACGCAAAGGGCTGCCCTGTCATCCCAGGATATATCAAGCGCATCAAGCCTTCCGTCAATGGCTGCCTCAACCACATCAAGAAGATCTGTCTTCATCCTCATGAGGATGGGCTGGGCCTCAGGATCTCCAAAACGGCAGTTGTACTCAAGGACCTTTGGTTTTCCATTTTTTATTATAAGCCCTGCGTAGAGGACACCCTTATATGGCCTTCCCTCCTTTGCCATGGCCTTTATGGTTGGCCTTATTATCTCATCCATTATCTTGTCAAAAAGCTTTGGAGTAACAACTGGCGCTGGCGAATAGGCACCCATTCCCCCTGTATTCGGACCCTTGTCATCATCAAAGACGGGCTTATGATCTTGGGAAGTAGCAAGGGGAAGACAATTTTCCCCGTCAGTAATGGCCATAAAGGAGGCCTCCTCCCCTTCAAGAAATTCTTCAATTATCACCCTGTCCCCGGCACTTCCAAAGACCTTTTTTACCACAATGTCATCTATTGCCCTTTTGGCCTCTTCAAGGCTGTGGCAGATGATGACTCCCTTTCCTGCAGCAAGTCCATCTGCCTTTACAACAACAGGGACTCCGGTCTCCTTTTCAACAAATGAAAAGGCCTCTTTGGCATCTTTAAAGACCTTGTATTTTCCTGTAGGGATTCCGTATTTCCACAAAAGGTCCTTGGTAAAGACTTTGCTGGCCTCTATCTGGGCCGCCTTTTGGTCCGGGCCAAAACAGACAAGGCCCTCTTCTTTAAATTTATCAACAATCCCTTGGGCAAGTGGTGCCTCTGGCCCTACCACAGTGATATCTATGGAATTTTCCTTTGCAAACCTCAAAAGGCCATCGAGATCAGAGGCACTGATATCAACACAAGTTGCATGCCTTTCAATGCCTGCATTTCCAGGCGCACAATACACCCTTTCTACCCTTGGGCTTTGGGCAAACTTCCAGCAAAGGGCATGCTCCCTTCCACCTGAACCAACCACCAATATCTTTTTCTTGGACATGGTCTCCCCCTGAAAAGTTTTTTTGTTGCTACTACTAATAAGACCTAACTTACTGGTCAAGATTGGCTTTTTTTCGTATAAATAGATTATGCAAAAAGGTCACAAAAAAAATTCTTCCATTTTCCAGAACAAGTATCTTTTATCGGTAATTGTGCTTCTTGGGCTCTTTACCATTGTTGCCTCCATAAGCGCCTATATGACCTATAAGATTTCCATAGAAGGCTCCCTTCACCTTCTGGAGACAAGGGCAACGGACATTGCTGTGAACCTTGGATTTTCCCTGGAAAGGCTTGGTCTAAATCCTGATCTGTTCCCGGACATTGTTTCATCAGACAGGTGGGAATACCTTGCCTTTCTTGCCCTTATTGACAAGGACTATACCTGCATCCTCCACTCAAACCAAAAACTCATTGGAAGGCGCATGGATGATCAGGCCATAAGAAAGGTATTTAAGGAAGAAAGAATCATCACCCATTTTGAAAGGCTTGCCACAGGAGAAAAGGTCTTTTTGCTGGACTTTCCCATAAAGCTTCACCTGGGGGACAAAAGCACGCAAGGGGAAGGCCAGACCTTTTTGAGAAAAATGACTGCCCATGAAACCCCAAATACCATAAAGCAATTGCCAAGGCTTAAGGTCTTTTGCCTTAGAGTTGCACTTCATCCCTACCCTGCCCTATCCATTGAGAGAAAGGCAAGGTTTCAGCTCGGAATGATAATGGCATCTTTCATCCTTTTGTGGGTTCTTGCTGTTTTTTTCATAAGGGCATGGAAGAAAAACTACCAGCTTGAGCTTGACCTTTCGGAAAAGGAACGGATGGCCGCCCTGGGGCAGATGGCAGCGGTCCTTGCCCATGAAATAAGAAATCCGCTTAGCACCATAAAGGGCTTTGCCCAGATATATATGGAAGATTCATCCGACCCTGATCTTAAGGAAGACATGAAGGTGGTTGTTGAACAGGTGGAAAGGCTAGAAAGGCTCACATCAAATCTCCTAGTCTATGCAAGGCCCACAAGGCTTTTCATTGAACATTTTGATATAAAAGATATTTGCAGCCACCTTGAAAAAAGCTTTCTTGGAAGAAATCCCCAAATTGAACTTGAAATCCACTGTGAAGGAAAAGAGGCCATTTCAGATAGAGGAAAGGTTCTTCAAATACTCATTAACCTTATCCAGAATTCCATTGAGGCCCTAAGAGAAAAGGAAGAGGGAAAAAAGATACATGTGTCCATTTGCGCTGATGAAGACGGCCTTACCCTAAGGGTGGATGATTCAGGAAAGGGCTTTCCGGAAAAGGAAAGAAATTCAATATTTGAGCCCTTTTATACCACAAAGACAAAGGGCACAGGCCTTGGCCTTGCCATTGTAAAAAGGCTTGTTGATGCCCTAAAAGGTGAAATTACCCTTGGAAAAAGCAGGCTTGGCGGGGCCAGTGTTTTGATATTTTTGCCAAATCCTGAAAGGGAAGAGTAATAAGTGGAAACTCCAAGGAAAAAAAGGGGTGAAAAAAGGGCCTTCATCTGCGAAGGATGTGGATTTCGGTCATTAAGATGGCTTGGAAAATGCCCTGAATGCGGCTCCTGGGATAGCTTTATAGAAGAGGCTCCTAGAGAAAAAGATACGTCACATAATTTTCAAAATGGCCCCTTAAAACTTTCTGAAATTGATGCAACAAAGGAGTTTGAAAGGTATCTTACAGAGATTTCAGAATTTAACAGGGTCCTTGGAGGAGGGATTGTTCCAGGCTCTTTATGTCTTTTTGGCGGAGAGCCAGGCATTGGAAAGTCCACCCTTCTTCTTCAGGCCCTATCAAGCCTTTCAAGAAAGGGGCTAAAGATCCTTTATTGTTCCGGTGAGGAGTCTGCAACCCAGATCAAGCTTAGGGCAAAACGTCTTGGGGTAGATGAGGATATCTTTGTCCTATGCCAGCCCAATATTGAGGCCTTGATGTCTGAAATACTAAAAATGGCTCCTGATTGTCTTGCAATAGATTCTATCCAGACCATGTATTCACCTGAAATCGGCTCCCTGCCAGGAAGCATCGGGCAGGTCCGAGCAGTAACCGCAAGGCTCATGGAGATTTCAAAGGGTCTTTCCATACCTGTCTTTATAATTGGCCATGTGACAAAAGAAGGTTCCATAGCCGGACCAAAGGCCCTTGAACACCTTGTTGATACCGTCCTTTATCTTGAAGGCGATAGAACTCAGGCCTTTAGGATTCTAAGAACTGTAAAAAATAGATTCGGCCCGACCCATGAAATTGGTGTGTTTGAAATGAGGGATAAAGGGCTTAGGGAAGTAAAAAACCCGTCAAATCTTTTTATGGCAGACCGGAAAAAACTGGTCTCTGGCTCAGTCCTTGTTCCCTGTCTTGAAGGAACGCGCCCAATACTTATAGAAATACAGACTCTTGTAAATCATTCCTTTTTGGCTATGCCGAGAAGGACAACCTCCGGGGTGGATGCCAACCGCCTAGCCCTTTTAATAGCCGTAAGTGAAAAGGTCCTTGGGATAACTCTTTATGACAAGGATATTTTCGTAAATGTAGTAGGCGGATTTAAGATAGTTGAAACAGCAAGCGATTTACCGCTTATTTGCGCAATTCTTTCAAGTCTTAGAGAGCAACCAATAAGCCACGATACTGCTATATTTGGCGAGGTTGGGCTTACAGGTGAAATAAGGTCTATTTCAAACTGCCAGATCAGGATAAATGAAATCAAAAGGATGGGGCTTAAAAGATGTATTCTTCCTGGCTCAGGGCTCAAGGGGCTCAAAATTCCCAAGGGGCTAGAGGTAATTCCAATTGAATATCTGGGGGATATTGAAAATTTGCTCTAGAAATTTTTTTCTCAACTATTTTTAGCCCATATTTCCTTCTTTTAATAATTGAATGCCTTTCAATATACTTCTTTTATCGATTAAT
>WFZZ01000225.1 GCA_015489315.1 Deltaproteobacteria bacterium
ATAAAATCCTGAAGTCGTCCTTCTTTTTCTATACGCTCTATGGCCTCTTCCCTTGCCTGGCGGATTATTGTGCGCCTGTCCCAGTAGGCAAAGCCTATGACTGTAGCTGTAATGGTGGTGAAGATGCCAGCCAATATCCATAAAAATGTTGTCAGCTGGTTAAATCGTTGGCCAACGTCATTAAAACGGTTATCCACTTGATCAAATCTTTTATCTACCTGTTCAAATCTTTTATCCATATCATTTCTTATTTCTGAGAATCTTTTATCCACTTGTTCAAACCTTTTATCTACTTGATCAAATCGTTTATCCACCTGTTCAAATCTTTTATCTACCTCCTCAAATCTCTTGTCAACCAATTCGAATCGTTTATCCATTTCCCTTTGTATTAGGGAAAGCCTTTTATCCATTTCAGAAAACCTTTTATCAATATAATAAATAACAAATTGAGTATCCTTAGAAAGTCCTGTTGGCAGAGGTATTTTATTCTCTTTTTGATTATTCAATGCAAAAAGGGAAACTGGCGATAGAAAGAGCGTTATAACAATAGCCAAAGAGAAGACAACTTTGATCGCTTTTTTAACAAGGGATTTCAAAATCATTTTTCATGCCTCAATGGAATTTTAGCTAGTCAACTAAAGTTTAGGCTTGGGAAGTTTCTATGTCAATAAAATCTGATTTTTTGGTTGAAAATTTCAAACTAAAGACTATTGTCTTGACCTGTTCTTGAGAATCTTTTTCAATAAGATTTTTTAAAAAGGCCAGGAAGAGAATGGGATCTATATCCAAGCTTATAAAACCTGTGGTGTTTTGGGTGATTTTTTTTGTTTTCTTTGCAGCGGCAGCCTTCACTCAGGCATCTACAAAAAAGATTCAGGTCTGTGCCAGTATCCTTCCTCAAAGGTTTTTCATAGAAAAGATTGGGGGGGAAATGGTAAAGGCAGTGATCATGGTGCCTCCAGGGGCAAGCCCTGCCACCTACGAGCCAAGGCCAAGTGAGTTAAGGGCCCTTTTAAATTCAAGGCTCTATTTTGCAATAGGGGTCCCATTTGAAAGGCAGTGGCTTAAGAGGTTTCTTGGCATAAATCCCAGGATAAAGATTGTTCATACTGAAAAAGACATAAGGCTTTTTCCCATATCAAATGAATCTTCATCAAAAAAGGGCATCCTCGACCCCCATATTTGGCTGGCCCCAAATCTTGTGATGCTTCAGGCAAGAAGGATACTTATGGCCCTAAAGGAAAATTACCCTGAATATTCAAAGGAATTTGAGAAAAACTATACCTCTTTTATATCAGAGCTTGTAGGGCTTGATCTAAAGATTTCAAGGATGCTCTCGCCACTAAAGGGTAAATATGTCCTGGTCTGTCACCCTTCATGGGGCTATTTTCTAAGGGCCTATGGCCTTAGGCAGATAGCCATAGAAAGGGAGGGTAAACCCCCAAAGGGCTCTGAACTTGTAAGGCTTTCAAGGCTCGTAAAGGAAAAAGGGATAAAGGCAGTCTTCTTCCAGCCCCAGTTTTCAAAAAGATATGCCCTTTCCATTGGAAGCTCCCTTAACTTAAAGGTTATCGAGCTTGATCCTTTGGCCCCTAACTGGGAGGACAATCTTTTAAAGGCAGCCAAAATGATAAGGGATGCAAACTGATACTATGTATAAAAGGACGGTTATTGAGCTTGATCATGTGGAATTTTCCTTTAACAAGGCCCCTGTCCTAATGGATGTGAACGTAAAGATCCTAGAGGGGGATTTTGTGGCAATAATTGGCCCAAACGGAGGTGGAAAGACAACCCTTGTTAAATTGATATTGGGGCTTTTAAAGCCCACAAGGGGCCATGTGCTCCTTCTTGGGGAGAGGCCGGAAAAGACCTCCTTTCGTGCTGGCTACATGCCCCAGTATGCCACGGGCGAAAAGGGCTTTCCGATAACGGTCCTTGAGGCAGTTCTTCTTGGAAGGCTTGGGCTTACCAAAAAGGGTCCCTTTTTTTCAAATGCCGATATCCAAAAGGCAAAAGAGGTCCTTGGGCTTGTGGGCATGGCCGGCCTTTTTAAGAAAAAGGTTGGGGACCTTTCAGGCGGCCAACTCCAAAGGGTTCTTCTTGCAAGGGCCCTTGTTAGTGACCCTGAGATACTCTTTTTGGATGAACCCATGGCAAGTATAGATGTGGGAGGCCAGGAAAGGCTCTTTGACCTTTTGGGAAGGCTTAATGAAAGGATGACCATAGTATTTGTCACCCATGATGTGGGGCTTTTATCAAAATATGTTAAATCTGTAATTTGCGTAAATCAAAGGGTGCATTTTCATAATGCCCCAGAAATAACAAAGGACATGTCAAGGCTTCTCATGGCAGAAAGCTGCCCAATGGAGCTTGTGGCCCACGGATTTCCACATAGAGTCCTAGGAAAACATTAAATAGGAAGGCACTAAACAAGATGGAAATACTCACCCTTCCATTTATTCAACATGCTATCATGGCAGGGATCCTTTCAAGTATTGCCTGCGGCATAATGGGCTCTCTTGTGGTTGTGAACCGGTCTGTCTTTTTGGCAGGAGGCATTGCCCATGCGGCCTATGGAGGAGTGGGACTGGCATTTTTTCTGGCCCTTCCGCCCCTTCCATGCATAATCGGTTTTAGCACCTTTATGGCCTTTCTTATAGGGGCCCTGACCCTTAGAAAGAGACAAAGGCTTGATGCAATGATAGGGGTCCTTTGGGCTCTGGGGATGGCCATTGGGATAATCCTTACTGATCTAACCCCTGGCTACAATGTTGATTTAATGAGCTTTCTTTTTGGAAGCATTCTCACTGTTCCAAGGTCAGACCTCATTGTAATGTTTTTGGTAGATGCATTTGTGATTGGTACGGTTATCTATTTTTACAAGGAATTTTTGGCCACAGGCTATGACCTTGAATTTTCCAAGGTCCGTGGTGTAAAGGTTGCGCCCTTACATCTTTTGTTCCTTGTCCTGGTTGCCCTTTGCGTTGTCATAACCATAAGGGTGGTTGGGCTCATTTTAATAATGGCCCTTTTTTCCATTGCCCCCTATATCTCGGAACGATATTCAAGATCCCTTTTTGATATGATGATAAAATCCATCATCCTAAACCTTTTTTTTGTCTTTTTGGGTCTGTATCTGTCCTATAGATTTGATCTAACAAGTGGCGCCACAATAATACTTGTGGCAGGTAGCTTTTTCTTTTTGGTCCATATTTTTGAAACATGCCTTTCCCTTTTAAAAGGCTGAGGATATCAGGAGGGACAATCAGATGGATATGGATAAGACCGTAAGATATGTAACAGAGCACATAAAAAAACACGACAGACTCGTTGATCTATTTGATATGGAGATAATTGAAACTGGCCCAGGTTTTTGCAGACTCAGCATGAAGGTGGGGGATAATCACCTTAATGCCGCAAATCTTTGTCATGGGGCTGTTCTTTTTGCACTTGCAGATGTGGCATTTGCACTTGCGGTAAATTGTTATGGCAAGATGGCCCTTGCCATTGAGGCTTCCATGAACTATTTCAGGCCTGTAAGACCTGGGCAGAAGGTAATTTGTGAATGCAGGGAGCTTTTTCAGGGAAGAAGGACAGGGAGCTATCAGGCAGAACTTTTCAACGAGGAAGACAAAAAGGTGGCCTTTTTTAAGGCAACGGCCTTTCGAGTGGATGAAGAGCCAGTGAGGAGAAAGGGGTAAAAGTGGAAGGGAAAAGGGAACTTGTCATAGCCCTTTCCGGAAATCCAAATGCCGGAAAGACCACCATATTTAACCAGCTTACTGGTGCTAGACAAAAGGTGGGCAACTGGTCAGGGGTTACTGTTGAAAAAAAGGAGGGAAAGCTTACCCATAAGGGCTATGAGATTACTGTGGTGGACCTTCCTGGCATCTATTCCCTTACAGCCTATTCCATAGAAGAGGTGGTGGCAAGGAACTTTATCCTTGAGGAACACCCTGATGTTGTGGTCGATATCCTTGATGCCTCCAACCTTGAACGAAACCTCTATCTTGCCGTCCAGTTAATCGAGCTTAACATACCCCTTGTCTTTGCCATGAACATGGTGGATGTGGCAAAGGCAAGGGGCATTGTCATTGATTATGACCAGCTTTCAAGGCTTCTTGGGGTTCCCATCGTAAAGACTGTTGGCACAAGGGGTGAAGGGATAGAAGAACTCCTTGATATGGTCATCAAGGTCTCAAGGGGTGAGGCAAAGGCCTCAAGGCACATCCATATCAATTACGGAAAAGAGATTGAAGAAGAGATCAAAAAGATTAGACAGATTCTCAAAAAGGACCCAGAACTCAACAAAAGCTATTATCCAAGGTGGTTTGCCCTAAAACTCCTTGAAGGGGATAGAGTGGTAGAGGAAAGGGCAAAAGGGTCCCCAATAGGTGAAGAGCTTTTACAGGCAGTAGAGGAGAGCAAAAAGCGGGTCTTTGATCTATTTGAAGAAGAGCCTGAGACAATTATTGCAGAGGCCCGTTATGGCTTTATCTCAGGGGCACTTAAGGAGACCATGCGCCTTTCGGCTGCTGCCAAAAAGACCATCTCTGACAAGATCGATCAGGTCCTTACCAACAGGCTCCTTGGGTTCCCTGTATTTATCTTTTTCATGTACATGCTATTTCAGGCAACCTTTACCCTTGGGGCCTATCCGGTCGAATGGATAGAAAAGGGGGTTGAGCTTCTTTCCCAGGTTGTGACAAATGTCATGCCGCCAGGCCTTTTAAGGGACATGGTTGTTGATGGAATAATAAGCGGGGTTGGCGGTGTCATTGTCTTTTTGCCAAATATCCTACTCCTTTTTTTGGGAATAAGCCTTTTTGAGGATACGGGTTACATGGCAAGGGCAGCCTTTATTATGGATAGAATAATGCATACCCTGGGGCTTCATGGAAAGTCCTTTATCCCGCTTCTCATGGGGTTTGGCTGTAATGTCCCTGCCATAATGGCAACAAGGACCCTTGAAAGCAGAAAGGACAGGATCCTCACAATACTCATAAATCCCCTCATGAGCTGTTCTGCAAGGCTTCCTGTCTATGTCCTCATAGCAGGTGCATTTTTCTCAAAATATGCCGGAAACGTGATCTTTGGCATTTACTTTTTGGGCATTGTCCTTGCGATAATCATGGGCCAGATATTTAGAAAGACCCTTTTTAAGGGAGAGACCGCTCCTTTTGTGCTGGAGCTTCCTCCCTACAGGCTTCCAACCTTAAAAAGTGTTGTTATCCACATGTGGGATAATGCAAAGGTCTATCTTCAAAAGATGGGAGGAGTTGTCCTTGCCTTTTCCATAGTAATCTGGTTTTTGGGCGCCTTTCCCAGGGACATCCATTATAGCACCGATTATGATTCAAAAATAAAGGCCCTTGAGACAGTGATTTCTCAAAAAGGCACAAAAGATACCCAAGTTAAATCCATAAAGGAAGAGATCATTAGGCTTAAAAAGGCCAAGGAGGAGGAAAGGCTTTCAAAAAGCTATATTGGAAGGCTTGGAAAGGCCATTGAGCCAGTAATTCGTCCCCTTGGCTTTGACTGGAAACTAGGTGTAAGCCTTATAACTGGATTTGTGGCAAAGGAGGTTGTGGTTAGCACAATGGGGGTCCTTTATCAAACAGGGGAAGACGAAAACGGGCTTAAGGATGCCATAAGAAAAAGCGGGATAGATAAATGCACAGCCCTTGCCTTTATGGTCTTTGTCCTAATCTATGTCCCATGCATGGTTTCATTGGTAACCATCTGGAGGGAGACAGGTTCCTTGGGTTGGACATTTTTCTCAATAGGATACCTTATGACCCTGGCATGGATAATGGCCTATCTGGTAAGGTTCACCTCACACATTTTCTTTACGTGTCCATGATTTTTAGGCCCTTGCCATTTAAAGTCTTTTTGTTCCAAATATTCCTTTAGTGCCCTCCCTGTCTTTGTCCCCTTTTTCATAAGGCCTTCCAGGGGACCCTGGTAAAGGAGTTTTCCCCCAAATCTCCCACCCCCTGGGCCAAGGTCTATTATCCACTGAGCATTGCTAATTAGTGAAAGATTGTGCTCTACCACCACAACGGTATTTCCCATATCCACAAGCCTTTTTAGACAATTTGATAGCCTTTTTACATCCTCAAAATGAAGGCCAACACTTGGCTCATCAAGGAGATAGAGCTTTTTTGCCCCTTCTCCCTTTGAAAGCTCCTTTGCAATCTTTATCCTCTGGGCCTCTCCACCTGAAAGGGTTGGGCTTTGCTGCCCAAGGGTAAGATAGCCAAGGCCAAGGTCCTTTAAGGCCTCAAGCCTTTTCCTAATCCCAGGTATTGCCCTGAAGTATTCAAGGGCCTCATTTACGGTAAGACTCAGGACATCACTAATATTTAGCCCCTTCCATGTGCAGCCAAGGCTTTTTTCATTAAACCTTTTTCCCATACAAGTCTCACATGTCGTAAGGACATCTGGTAAAAGGCCAAGTTTTTGCCTTATAACCCCCTGACCCTTACAGCCAGGGCACATCCCTTCCCTTGTATTAAAGGAAAAATGTGATGCACTGAGCCCGTTCATCCTTGCAAGGGGCGTTCTTGAAAAAAGGTGTCTTATCTCAGAAAAAAGCCCAACAAAGGTGGCAGGGCAGGAACGAGGGGTCTTTCCTATGGGGCTATGATCTATTTCATAGATGGTCTTGATTTCTTCAGCCCCTATGATTTTTTCTGCCTTTATGTCTTCCTGACCTTTTAACCTTGCAAGGACCCTTTCAAGGAGGGTGGTCTTTCCTGAACCAGACACCCCTGTGATAAATGTTAGGGAATTTAGGGGTATTTTTATATCTATATCTTTAAGGTTATTTTCTGAGATGGATGTAACCTTAAGCCACTTTGTGTCCTTTCCAAAAATTTTGCCTTTTTCCCTCTTAACCGGTGTCAAAAAGGCCTTAGCGGTCTTTGATTCCTTGCACTTTAAAAGCCCATTAAAATCTCCTAAATAGACCACCTTTCCCCCATCTTTTCCACCACCAGGTCCAAGATCAATGATAAAATCCCCTTCCCTAATGGTATCTTCATCGTGTTCCACTACAATCACGCTATTTCCAAGAGCTGAAAGCCTCTTGAGGCTATTTATCAAGCGTTTGTTGTCAACTGGATGAAGGCCAATTGTTGGCTCATCAAGAACGATGGTAAGACCAGTAAGGGATGAGGCCATCTGGCTTGAAAGCCTGATTCTTTGTGCCTCACCTCCTGAAAGGCTGTCTCCTGACCTATCTAGGCTTAGATATCCGAGGCCAAGCTCATCCATTGTTTTAAGCCGAAAGATGATCTCTTCAAATAAAAGCCTTGAAAGCTCCCTTTTTTCTGAAAAATTTTCCCTTTTTAAAAGCCCTTTAAAAAAGTTAAGGGCTTCATTTATCTCCATTGAAAAGATATCTGAGATGTTTTTCCCATCTATCTTCCAAAAAAGTGCCTCTTTACTGAGTCTTGAGCCGTTACAGAAACGGCAAGGCTTTCCATTATCCTGGGTGCCAAGCCCTAGACATTCGGGGCAGCGGCCTGATTTTGTATGAAATGAAAAAAGAAGCGGGTCTGGTGACGGAACGGATATAAGACAGGTCTTACAAAAATATTTGGTGCTAAGAGGGGTCTCTTCCCCATTACTTTCAATAAAAAATTGTCCTGACCCAAGGCTAAGAAATCTGGAGATAGCTTCCTCGGTTAGCTCTTTATGATTCCCTTTAAATGGGCCAAATACCCAGTCAATGGTATGTTCCCTATATCTAGAAAGGGGCACACTTTCCCCTTTTTTAAAATATCTTCCATCCACCCTTACCTCTTTTGCACCAAGGCCAAAGCCCCTTTTTATCTCTTCTTGGTGCCAGCCCTTTCTGTTTTTTATCCTGGGGACAATTATCCTTGCTTCCCCCTTTGATAAAAGCACTTTTGCAGTCTTAATGATCTCATCTTTTTCAGCCCTTTCCATCTTCTTTTTGCATTTTGGGCAAAAGGGGCTTGATAGATTTGAAAAGCAAAGTCTCATGTAATGTGCAACTTCACTAAGGGTTGCCACTGTGGACATAGGGCTTCCACGGCTATTTTTCTGCTCTATGGCAACCGAAGGGCTAAGGCCCTCTATTTCATCCACATCAAACCTTTCAAATAGCTTTACAAATTGCTTCATGTAGGAAGGAAGGCTTTCAAGGTATCTTCTCTGGGCCTCTTTAAAGATCAAATCAAATGCAAGGGAGGATTTACCCGAGCCAGAGACCCCTGTTATCACCACAAACCTTCCCTTCGGGATGTCTATATCTATGGATTTAAGGTTGTGGTGCCTTGCATTCCTTATCCTTATGAATTCCCCTCTTTTGTCCTTTTGATTCCCTTCTTTTGACGAAACCGGGGTTTTTACGGGTTCTTGTCTTTTCTTTTTAAAAAAGTAGCTTGTTGGTGTATCCATCTTTAAAAGGTTAGAAGGCGGGCCTTCATAAAGAATCCTCCCCCCTTTTTCACCACCTTCTGGACCTAGCTCAATGATCCAATCGCTTCTTGCTATTACAGAAAGATCATGTTCCACAACTATTATGGTATTTCCAAGAGCTTTAAGTCTATTAAGCTCTTCCAAAAGCCCCTTAATCTCTCTAGGATGAAGGCCCTTTGTGGGTTCATCTATTATGAAAAGTGCCCTTTCCCCGCTTTTTCTTGTCAAAAGACCCTTTGAAATCTTTAGCCTTTGGGCCTCTCCGCCTGAAATAGTGTTAAGGGGTTGACCCAAGAGAAGGTGTGAAAGTCCAAGGCCAAGTGCTGGAGAAAGTGCCCTTTGGATGGATTTATCATCCTTAAAAAATTCCCCTATCTCCCTAAGTGTCATGTTTAAAAAATCATGTATGTTTTTCCCCCTGTGCTCTATGGAAAGGGCCTTTTCGCCAAATCTTTTTCCCTTGCATGCCGGGCAGGTTAGCATCATATCTGGCAGAAATTGCATCTCAACCAGTTCATAGCCCTGGCCCTTACATTCGGGGCATCTTCCTCCATCCACATTCAATGAAAAAAAGCCTGGGGTGAGGGAAAGGGCCCTGGCGGCCTCCTCCTTGGAAAGGATTTTTCT
>WFZZ01000226.1 GCA_015489315.1 Deltaproteobacteria bacterium
ATATACCACAGTGCCATGGCAAGTGCTACTATTGCCAAGGTCCAACCATATCCAAGGGCATCGGGTAGATAAAGATGGATTCCAAGCTTACTGCCTTCATGCATTGGGCCTGTTCCTTCCATGTGAATAGCCCTAAACCACTTGGTCATTATCGCATTGCTGATACCAAAAAATGGAACAACCAGCCAAAGTTTCATTTGACCTTCACCTACACGCCAAAGGGTTCCAGAACCGCATCCACCTGCAAACATTGCGCCAAGGCCAAAGAGAAAGCCGCCAAGAATTGCTCCCCATCCAAAGGTTCCTCTGACATAATTTACAGGGTCAAGGACCCTTCTGGCTGAAACAACTGCCTGTTCTGCTGCATCAGTAAGGTCATCTAGGGTATCTGCAAGTTCTTCATCTTGAATTTCGTCAGTATCTATATCTTCAACCACGTCCATAAGAACTGATTTTACTGCTACAGAAGAGCCTCTTTGTGGAACTGCATACTTAAGTACTGCTGCACCTACTGCCAAGACTAAGATACTTAGGGCAACTGACTTTGCTAGGGTACAATCACCTGTCATGTGAGGTTCCCTAAAGGCCTGTACCATGCACCAGCGCCCCCTCTGCATGGTGTACCCTAAACCTGCTGATATCAAAAGAATACCACTTAATGATGCTGCATAGTCATCACTCATTCCTGCATATTTGTATGCTCCCCATATGAGTGCTGCTATTCCAACAAGGCCAATTACTATCTTAAGTCCATATGGAAAATCAAAGTTTTTACCACCGCTGGTTCCCCAGGTTACGTGTTCCATCTCCCAGTAGATATATTTGAGTCCCAATATTACTCCGATAACTAGCCCCAGCCACATGGTGAAGCCGTTAGCTGCAAGGTTTCCGATTGCATTGTACATTCCACCAACATTACATCCACCGGCAAATGCAGAACCAACTCCCATTAGGATTCCTGCGATAATTGCCTTAACCAGTTCCCATGGTGGAGGGAATTTAAATGAAAAGTCATTGCCAAGACATGCTGATATAAAGGCGCCAGCAACAAAACCAATCCCGATGACAGAACCAGAGCTAATTAGTACACTGGATGGTTTTTGGCCAAAGATACCAATACCATAAAGAATCCATTCACCCCAGTTTCTTATGGCACCCACTGCACCCCAGGGACGCCACCATGCCATGATAAGGATACTGAGAATTGCAATGATGAGTCCCGATGCAGTGGCGTTCCACTCTGTCTGGCACAAGAGCTTGAAAAAGTTCTTGACCTTTTGAGAAAAAAGTCCCTCGCTCATTTGGCGCTTCCCTCCCTCACGGAATTTAGTGTTTATGGTTAAGGATTAACCATTGCATGAAAAGAACAATAAAGTTATTAATATTTTACACATTGATTTGGTCTGTACCAAAATTCACGCACTGTGTCAAGGATTTGTTGAATGACCATTCAGTTTTAAACTTCCATACAAAAAGTCAAAATTAATCATAGCTAAGGAGAGATAGATGACTAAGTTTTCATTGTTCTTGCTGTTCACAACAAGTGTCTTTTTTATGTTTGCCTGTTCAAGGGAAGGATTGGCCTCGGTGAATATGACAGGGCTTATTAAAGAGAGATTGCCAAATGGTCTTACAGCAATTGTCAAAGAGACTCAACGGGCACCTGTTGTTGCAGTTCAGGTCTGGGTGAAGGCAGGAAGTTCTTACGAGACCAATGAAGAAGCAGGAATTACCCACCTTATAGAGCACATGATATTTAAAGGCACTGAAAAGAGGGGGCCAGGAGAGCTTGCAAGGATTATTGAATCCTTGGGAGGAAAGATAAATGCCTACACTTCATATGATTACACAGTGTATCACTGTGTTGTTCCAAAAGATCATTTAAAGACAGCTCTGGATGTATTAAGCGATGCGATATTCCATTCTACTTTTGATCCTAATGAGCTTGAAAGAGAAAAAAAGGTGGTCCTAGAGGAAATGAAGATGAGGCTGGATACCCCCCGTACCATGCTTTATGAGGACCTCATGAAGATTTCCTATAAGCTCTACCCTTATAATAGGCCAATAATTGGCTTTGAAGAGACTGTAACATCCTTTACTAGAGAAGATATCCTAAGTTATATGAAAAAACATTACAGGCCATGTAATATGGCAGTCCTTGTGGTTGGAGACGTTGAAAAGGGGAGGGCACTAAAAGAGATAGAGGAATTCTTTTCTAGTGGCAAGGGTTCATCTTGTAAGGAGCCTGCTTTTCCAGATGAACCGGAACAATTTGAGCCAAGGATCACTTCAAGGGGCATGGACTGTAATGAAGGTTATATTGCAGTTTCTGTTTCAGGAATTCCAAATTTTAACTCGGAAGATGTTCCTGCCCTTGACCTTTTGGGTGCACTTTTATCGGACGGTGAAAGCTCTCTCTGGGTATCAAAACTGAAAAATAAGCTTCAGCTTGTTCACAACATCAGTGCCTATGCATTTACGCCAAAGGGCCCAGGACTTTTTGAAATATCTTCTGAGACAGATCCAGATAAGCTTAAAAAAGCCCTAGAGGGCATCCTTTCAGAGCTTTTTAAGCTTAAATCTATGGATTTTTCCAAAAAGGAAATAGAAAAGGCAAAGACCCAGGTTATTACAGATTTCATATATAGTCAGGAGACCATGGAAGGAGAAGCCAGAAAGCTTGGTGTTTTTCAGGTCCTTTCTGGTGACCCACTTAATGAGGAAAAATATATTAAAAAAATTCAGAAGCTAACTCCTGAGGATATTAAAAGGATATGCAAAAAATATATCAATCCAAAAAGGATAAATGTGTCTGTGGTCTATCCAGAAACCATCAATTTTAATATTAATAAAGACGAACTTTTAACAATGATTGAAAATGTCCAAAAAGAGGCTAAAAATAAGGCCGAAGGCATCATTTCCATTGGAGAAACCCCAATAAAAAAATTTAGCTTAACAAATGGAGTAACAGTTCTTTGTCAGGAAAGCCATGATCTTCCTGTTGTAGCTATACGGGCCATTTTCCCAGGAGGTCTTAGATACGAAAGGTCAGAAAATAATGGCATCTTTAATCTTTTTGCAAAGGCATGGACAAAGGGTACCACTTTTCATAACGCATCTTCCATTTCAGAAATAATAGATGGAATGGGAGCGGATTTAAACGGCTTTTCTGGAAAAAATACCTTTGGTCTGAGTGGCCGTTTTACCAGCTTTAATTTCAACAAGGGCCTTAAACTATTTTTTGAAATACTTCTTTCTCCCACATTTCCACAGGATGAGATAGAAAAGCTTAAGCCTCACATCCTTGCCCAGATTAGAAAACAGGATGATTACATGCCAGGGGTTGCAATAAGAGAATTTAAAAAGCTTCTTTTTTCGCCTCATCCATATGGAATGGATGTTTTAGGAACTCCTGAAAATGTAATGGTATTTTCAAGTGAGGATTTGAAAAGGCTTTATAAAGAATATGTTGTTCCAGATAGAGCCATTATTTCAGTAGTGGGTGATATTGATGCAGAAGAGCTAAGGGAACAGTTAAATTCTATATTAAATTCCTGGCAAAATGAATCAGACTCATTTTTGCCAACACCTCCTGAACCAAGGGTTCTTTCATCCCCAAAGGTTGTAAATATTCACAGAGAAAAACAACAGGAGCACATTGTTTTAGGATTTATGGGTACAGGACTCTTAAAAGAAGACAGGTATGCCCTTGAGGTCCTTAATGCCATTTTGTCAGGTCAGGGAGGAAGACTTTTTAGTACTTTAAGAGATAAGGAGTCGCTTGCGTATGCAGTAACTTCATTTACTGATTTTGGAATCGACTATGGCTTTTTCGCAACTTACATTGCCTGTTCCCCTGAAAAGAAGCTTTCTGCCCAAAAGGGACTTTGGCGTGAGCTGTATAAGATTCAAAACGAACCTCCTACAACCGAGGAAATAGAGCGTGCCAAGAACTGGCTTATTGGCAGATACCAGATATCGTTACAGACTCCAGGAGCTAAGGCCATGGATATGGGTCTTAATGAGCTTTATGGTTTGGGTGCGAACTTTTATCTCAAGTATCCTGAATTAATAAAAAAGGTAAGTTCCCAGGATGTTCAGCAGGTAGCAAAAAAGTATCTTGATTCGCAAAGATATGTCCTTGTGGTGGTTGGTCCATAAAATATGAAACAAGTCTATTTGGTTGTGAAACGCCCAGGTGAAAGGGCCAAAAATGTGGCAAAAAAGGTTAAGGAGTTCCTTGGCAAAAAAGGTGTTCGTGTCAATCAGGGTGATATCCATCCGGAAGATGAGGCAATAGTTGTTGTTGGAGGGGATGGGACCCTTTTGCATGTGGCCTCCCTTGCCTATTCAAGGCAACTACCTCTTCTAGGTATAAATGCAGGCGGACTTGGCTTTTTGACAGAAGTGCATATTGATGAGATGGAAGAGTCCTTAACAAGGCTTATAAACCGCCACTTTGAGCTGGATGAAAGGATGGTCCTTTCTGTGAAGGTTCATTCTTCAAAAAGTGAAGCTCCAATAAGAGAATATATTGCTCTTAATGAAGCCGTAATCACAAAGGGGGCCCTTTCAAAAATTATTCAGATTAATACCTGGGCAGATGACCTTTTTTTGACAACCTATAAGGGTGACGGTCTCATAGTTTCCACAGCTACGGGTTCAACTGGCTATAATCTTTCTGCTGGTGGGCCGATTGTCTATCCCAACCTTGATATAATTATTCTCACTCCTATCTGTCCCTTTGCCTTAAGTTCTAGGCCACTTATTCTATCTGGAAATACAACTATTAGGATAGAGGTGAAGGATATAAAGGAAGAGGTATGTCTTGACATAGACGGACAGGTTGGCATCCACTTAGAAAAGGGCTTTTCAATAGAGATAAAGAGGGAAGATAAGACCTTAAAGCTAATAAGGAATCCCCAAAGGGATTATTTTACTATTTTAAGAGAAAAACTCGGTTGGACTAAGGGCATAAATATCCTTCAAGATAGGAAATAAAAAAGCCCTGCATAAACAGGGCTATTCGAGGGTAAGGTTTTTAAGCAGCTTCAGCCTCTTCCTTTTCCTGTTCTTCTTTTCCGATTTTGGCCAAGAGTCTTTCCTTTTCACGCTCCATGGCCTCCTTTCCTGCCTCAAGGGCACTTTCTAATACTGCCTTTTTTGCTTCCACTACCTCCTTGCTCTTTTCAAGGAGTTCAACGGCCTTTTCTTTTACTTCATCAGCTACTTTATCGGCCACCTTAAGGGCCTCATCCTTTGCTGCAGAGGCCTGGTCTTTTAAGAGCTCTCTGGTTTCAGGGCCGGATTTTGGTGTAACCAAAAGGGCAAGCCCTGCACCTACAGCTCCGCCCAATAAAAAGGCCAAAGCCACACTTCCGGCTGAATAACGGCCATTACTCATATTGTTCACCTCCTTTTTTCATGTATATTCTCACTTACATATTCAAGGGAGCGTTTAACACCGACTGCCATACTTGCAAGTTGAATGGCAAGCCCTGTAAAACCTCCTTTTACTATGCTAGTCACCATGTGAACCGTTTGTCCGGCTTCATCCAATGCCTTAAAAAGGTTGTCAGTAGTCTTTATCTTCGCCTGAACGTCTCTGGCGACTTCATTTGCCCCTGAAACAAGTTCTTTTGTCTCATTTAGTAATGGGGGAACATCTTCTCTAAGTCGTTCTTCCAAAACTTCCTCTAATTCCCTGTAATTTGAAATTATTTTAGTAAGCTCATTTACTAGTTTTGAAAAGTCCATCTCAAGCTTTTCAAGCTCTGTATCAATAAGGTTTAGTGTTTCATAAACCTTATCTTCAATTTTCGGTATTCCTTCCAAAACAGGCCCTATTTGTTTTATTTTTTCATCTGCAATATCTAATGTCTTATTTATTCGTTTTAATGTCTTAACAATTGCAAAAACAAGCCATGCAAAAAAAAAGGTGATAATTACTACACAAGTGCCAAACCCAACCCACAAATATGGATAATATTCCTTTGGAATAATC
>WFZZ01000227.1 GCA_015489315.1 Deltaproteobacteria bacterium
CTCTTAAGTGCATTCAAAACTTCGACTTTGGTTAATGATCTTTTCATTAGGCTGGACTTTTGAGGCTTTTGGAGTGAAATTATGCCGACAAATTCAGTTCCAGGCTCTATAATTTCCATTATTTGATATGGCGCTCTTTTGTTAAATTTACTGGGCTGTTTTTTCTGGTTAACAGCATAAACAATTTTTCTTGAAACCAGGCCTGTGGGAATGAAATCTGAAACCTTTAATAGTCTGAAGGGGTCAGATTCAAGGTTTTTGAAATCGTACTTTAAAATTTCTTGCTGAATTTTTCGGCTTGCCTTGTCTCCTACGAATTTTTTATTGGGCAGTTCCTTTTTTGATTTAAGCCTCTTATTCAAAATTGCAGTTCTTATTGATCCTTTAATTGCAGAACCAGGCAGGTACAAAAGACCTGTTATTGGGTCAAAGGCAGACCTAAGAATTTGAAACTGGTTTATCTCGTTTTTAAGTTTCCTGGAATCATTCAGACTAATCCCTAAAGTTCTATCGTAATGATTTACGAGACCAGTACACACAGGCACTCTCTGGCCATCAATTTGAAAACTTTGAGCTTGTTGCCTTATAAAACGCCAAAGTTTTATTAAAGATGCTGGTGTCCCTTCCCGACAAATAGAAATGAGCTTGTTTAGATCATTCTTTTCTAGCAAATCTATAAATTCTGACAGATCGAAATTAATCAACTCGTTAGAAGATTTATCAATAAAAAATGAGGTTGGCTCATATATTTCGTCACATCCTATATGAACCGGTGTCAGAGCTTTTAATTTTAGGAACATGTATTCGGTTTTCATTTCTACTTCATCCCTTAGTCCTGATTAAGTGGCAGCACCAAGCTATAACCTTGCACTACTGTTTCACTCAAGGCCTTTGATACACCCTTTATGGCAGTGCCTATCCAAGGTCTCGATAGCCGGTCACCTACTTTTGTTTCAAAGACGGCCCCCTCAGACGCCATCAATACAGGATTTTTGAAAGGTCTTCCTGTATGAAGCAACTGGGCTCCATGCCTCCCAAACCTTGTGAATGGCTGGAAATACATAGAATTGAAACGTCCTTTTTCGGGAACGCACGGTCCCAAAGTGAAAACCTTTTGACCTTCAGAGGCCATTGGCCAATCAACTTTTTCAATATCACTGATAACAAATCGACCAAGTCCTGTGGATGCATCTCGGCCATATCCGTAATCCCCAATTCTTTCAAGGCCAGCTTTTATTTGGCTGATATTTATCAAGTTTGAATCAAAAGCCACAAAAATTGCCAGCTCCATCCTTGGCATAAACCAGATGTTTTGCATTGAATATGGGGCAAACATGCCGGTGCCTGTGGTAGAGGTTAAGCGGTTTATGGTATTGTGCTGTTGCTCGCAATATATAATGGGCCGATTTTTTCTCTCAATAATA
Organism: Deltaproteobacteria bacterium; assembly: GCA_015489315.1. Lineage (GTDB taxonomy): Bacteria > Desulfobacterota > Dissulfuribacteria > Dissulfuribacterales > QOAL01 > JAADCZ01. The sequence goes on from WFZZ01000227.1 coordinate 1,425, forward strand.
AGTCTCTGTCTTTCTTCCCGCGGCAAACCAACTGAGACTTTTTCAAAAAGCTTATTATCGTCAATCAGCCTGTCCCAACTAAGTGAATCATTGAGCCCCCTTGACACAATGAACCACTTTCTGGCCCTATTTTCCTTTCTCTTTCTAAGTCTTTCAGCACAGCTAGAAATATTTTCTGGCTCGCCAATTATTGAAAGCGGCAATTCAGGCCGAGGCAAGGCAAAGTAACGTTCATTCCCCTCAATAAAGGTAGGCCATGCACTTGAAAAAACCACAAAGGGATGCATTTCATATGAATCAAGTAGTTCAGTAAGTTCTTTTTGGGCAAGAGATGGATCTTCCGCTACTTGCCAACAAAATTGGCCAAATAGGGTATCCCCTTTTAGCAGTGTTCCAAAAGCCGATAAAGGTTTAATGTAAATTATGAGGGCACTGATATCCATTGTCATTCATCCCGTTAAAATAGAGGCGCTTCTTCGAATTTTTCCTGGATTTCTTTGGAATCAAACTCGAATTTCACCCTGCCATATCCCCTGCTTCCTGAGCCTCCCAAAGCATCATGTTCCAAAAGTTTGAGTCCTTTCAATAGGGTGCTTTTGAGATCCCCGTCTCCTTCCATCACCTTAAGAGTGATGGAAAAATTAAATTTAAGTCCAGGTGCCACTCTCTCCGTAAACCGTGGATTTTCAGCAGTACCTTTAATCCTATCTATTGAATTTTCACTTTTGATTTCAAAATAGGATAGCTGTAGGCCTTGAACCATTATTCTGCTTTCATCGCTAAGAAAAGCATCTGCAAATGAAGCCCTAGCAGGACCAATTGTTTCTTGTTCCTGGCTATCAGCGCCACTTACGCCAAAGAGCTTCAAAATGGCCAGAGCAGATTCTTTTTCATTGTCTTTTAATTGTTTTAAAATACTTGTACCAATAGGTTTACCATTATTTTGTTTGATCAATAGACCACTTGCTAGCTCAAGAAGGCTTCGGACCTTACCCTTAATGGATGAGCCAGGAATGTAGGGCTCATTAGTATGAGGATGTTTGACTACTGGATTATCAGTACCTCCTATTCTAAGTTCGGTATCTCCAGCGCCTATATGTAGTCCGCTAATAAGCTCTATTTTTCCTGTAATTTTTTCTATTTTTTTCAATTTCATTCCTTACCTCCTAAAATTACAAAAGATCAATTTGGTCCATGAACCTTGTAAAAACCCATAAAAGACTCCAAAAAATTGGCAAAGACCTGTAAATCCTTTTGGTCATGAATCTGGTTGATTCCATCCTTCATCATTTCTACGAAGGTGTCTGTGACCAGCTTCCTTCCTTTTGCATACACCACCTTTGCAATCAACATGTGTACTTGCGGAAGGATTTTGAACTGCATCTCTTCTTCGGATGCATGCCTGGCAATATCGTTTAAACGGACTATTTCATCAAAATAACGTCTTACCTGGCTGTTTTTGTTTTTTTTTTCTTTACCTTCCTTACCAATTTTATCC
>WFZZ01000228.1 GCA_015489315.1 Deltaproteobacteria bacterium
CTTAATATTCAGTTAGTATTATAATATTTTTTAAAATTACTAATTGATTGTTAATTTTAAACATTTTTTAGTTATAAAAAACTTGTCATTTCAAGTAGTTAGCATATTTTTTGATTTTAATGTGGAATTTGGCATGTTTCTTGTTTTAAAAAAGAAAAAGACAAGGACATTAGAGGAAAATGAAGATGTATTGTCTTAAAAATCCCAACAGACGAACAAAACCAGTTATTTGTAATAATTGTAAGAGAAAGTGTGAAAGAGCTGGAAAACGTCAAGTAAAGGCAAAAAGAAACGCTGCCAGATAGGCATTGCTAAAGTTTTCTAAAAAAGCTGGGGAGTTTTCAGCCTACTCCTCCCTCTTTGTCTTGGCTTGGCTTTTAAGAGCTTTTCTTAGAAGGTTTGCCACCTCCTGACCTTCTGAAAAGCTCTCTTTTTCTGAAGGAAACTCCCCGGCTTTTACCTCTTCCTTATATTTTGAAAAGGCATCCTTAATCATTGGAGAAAGATTCACGTATTTTTTTACAAATTTAGGTGTGAATTTTTCAAAAAGGCCAATCATGTCATTGGTGACTAGGACCTGGCCATCGCACTTATTGCCAGCCCCTATTCCAATTGTTGGAACCTCAACTGTTTCAGTTATTAACTCTGCTAGGGCAGAGGGGACACATTCAAGTACAATGGAAAAACACCCTGCTTCTGCTATTGCCATGGCGTCTTCAAGTATTTTTTTGGCCTGATTAAGGTCTCTACCCTGGACCTTAAACCCACCAAGACTTGTAGCTGTTTGAGGTGTGAGCCCAACATGGCCCATTACAGGGATACCCGCCCGAACAAGGGCCCTTATCACATCTGAAAACTCCTTTCCACCTTCAAGTTTTACAGCATCACATCCTGCCTCCTTCAAAAACCTTCCTGCATTTTCTATGGCCTCTTTAATGCCCACTTGATATGACAGAAAGGGCATGTCTCCAATCACCAGTGCCCTTTTTACAGCCCTGCTGACTGCACTTGCATGGTGAAGCATCTGATTCATAGTTACTGGAACAGTGGAGTCAAGACCTAAAACTACCATTCCAAGGGAATCACCTACAAGGATCATGTCAATCCCTGATTCATCAATCATTTTTGCAAAGTGAAAGTCATAGGCTGTTAGCATCGTAATGGCAGGACCATTCGCCTTTCTTGATTTAATTTCTGCTGGGGTGATTCTGGGCATCTCTGACTCCTTTGTAGGATTGAAAAAATGAAATGGCCTTCTTAGGGGGCCGTAAGCCGGGTTCTGTTTAAGATGATCATTCATCTAGGGTGTCAGTCACCTGACACCTCAAGCAACCTACCCGGAGACTCGGGCGGGCCACCCTCAAACGTCTCCCTATTTGGTCTTGCTCCAGGTGGGGTTTACCAAGCCTACAGGGTCACCCCTGTAGCTGGTGAGCTCTTACCTCACCTTTTCACCCTTACCCCTCAGCTTGCGGGGCGGTCTATTTTCTGTGGCACTTTCCCTAGGGTTTCCCCCGGTTCGTGTTACGAACCACCTTGTCCTGCGGAGCCCGGACTTTCCTCCTGTTGCTAAAAACAACAGGCGATCATCCACCCCCATAAAGGCCAAGATTAATTTAATCACAATTTTCAGGTCTTCAACGCATATATGATTCTTTGACAGGAAGGGCAATAAAGAATTCTCTCTTCCCTCAAAAGCTCATTATACATTTGGGGAGGAATATTCATGTTGCAGGCACTACAGACCCCATCGTCAACTGCAGCCAAAACAATTCCAGCACGTTTTTCCGCCAAAAACCTATATTTAGTCATTAAGTCAGGTTTTACTTCCTTTACCACCTCTTCTCTTTCCTTGGTAAGGCCTTCGATCTTTTTATCAAGCTCCTTTTCGGTCTCTTCGATGTGCTTTTTCTCAGCCTGGGCCTCCTTTTCAAAGCCCTTTACCTCTTCAGCCAATTTTTCTGTTTCTTGTTTGAGGCTTTCCATTTCCTCTTCTAGTTGAAGTATTTCGTCTTCTCTGGCCTTATTTGCCTTTTTTATCTCCTCAATTTCCTTTGAAAGGGCCTGAAATTCCTTATTTGTCTTTACTGCAGAAAGCTTTTGCTGAGATTTCTTGAGCCTTTCTAGCTCTAGCTCGAGTTCATCTTCAACCTCGGTTTTTCTAGTCCTTAGATCTGCCAGTTTGTCTTTTATCTGGGCGATTTCTTCATTTTTTGTATCAATCGCCTCGAGGAGGGCATTTAATCTTTCAGGTAGTCTCTCCTTCTCTCCCTTTAGTTTTCGAATCTCCAAATCTATCCCTTGAAGCCTGATTAGTACAGTAAGTTCTGGTTTCAATGTCTTCACCCCTTTTAAGATATGTAATTAATCATTTTTCCAAATTTTTTGGGGGGATTCTTCTTCCCCGAATATGGTCAACTGGGTATCCCAGTTGTTTTCCTCCTTGGTTTTAAGAAGATAATCATAAATCTTTTCCACAACAGGATGTTCTGTGTGAAAGTGCCCTGCATCCACTAAAAGGATACCAATATCCTTTGCCATAAGAGCAGTGCTATGCTTTACTTCACCTGTAATGTAGGCATCAATTTGGTGTCTTATGGCCTCTTCAAAGAGTGTGGAGCCCGAGCCAGAACATATAGCAACCCTTTTTATAGTCCCCTTTGGTGTGCCACAATATGCAAGGGAGTTTTTACCAAGTCTTTTAGAAATAAAAGTCAAAAATTCTTCTTTTTTTAAGGGGGTTTTTAAATTTCCAATCCTTCCAAGCCCTTGACTGCTGTCTTCCTTATTGGGAAGAAGAGGCACTGCATCTTCTATCTCAAGGAGTTCACACAACCTGTCATTAACTCCACCCAGAGCCGAGTCAAGATTGGTATGCATAGAAATAACACCAATATCATGACGTAAAAAACCCGCCAGGAGGCGGGCCTTATATTCTTTGAGATTCAATGAGCGAATGGGGTTAAATATGAGTGGATGATGCGATATGACGAGGTCTGCTTGTTCCTTAAGGGCAAATGAAAATACGGAATTTGAGATATCCAAGGAAATTACCAACCTTTTTACCTGGGCATCAGGGTCTCCAACCTGGAGGCCAACATTATCCCAATCTTCTGCAAGCTTTTTGGGTGCCCATTCAAAGAGCTTTTCTTCAATTTCCTTTATTGTGGGTATCATGGAATAACATTAAAAAAGGTGCAACCTTTTTGGATGCACCTTTTAGTG
>WFZZ01000229.1 GCA_015489315.1 Deltaproteobacteria bacterium
ATATTATATGCATCTAAATAAAAATAGCAATATTTAGAAAAAACTTTTTAAAAAAAAGAAATTAACAATACTTTTACGATTTTAAGTATAATTTGGATAAAACAAGTATAATTAATGAAAATTTGAATTTGCGTTTAATATTTATTTTTAATCTTGAGATAAATTATCAAACATCGGACCCCTTTTGGCAATCCAAAATGATTTCTTTTATTATACCTAAAAAAATGGTTCAAAAATGAACAACAAATATTCAAAAGAAATTCAAGGATTCTCAGATCTTTTAGATGTATTAAAAAGACTTAGGGCACCTAATGGTTGCCCTTGGGACAGACAACAAACACCTGAAACCATAAAAAAATATATGATTGAAGAGGCCTATGAGCTTTATGAGGCCATTTCAAACAACGAACCACAAGAGGTTAAAGAAGAACTGGGAGATCTCTTTTTCCTTTTGCTCTTTCTCGCTGACCTATATGAAGAAAAAGGAGAGTTCAGCCTAAATTCGGCATTAAAAGAGATAAAGGACAAGATGATTCGAAGGCATCCTCATATATTTGGTGATGTTCAAATAAATGGTGCTAAAGATGTAGTTACCAACTGGCAAGCCATAAAAGGAGAGGAGGCAAAGGAAAAGGGTAAGAAAAAAAGCGTGTTAGGAAACCTTCCCTTGGCACTTCCTGCCCTTCAGAGGGCATTCAGGCTTGGAGAACGGGCTGGAAGGGTTGGCTTTGACTGGAAGGATGAAAAAGGCGTTTTAAAAAAGCTCGAAGAAGAAATAGGTGAATTAAAAATCGCCCTGGCAGAAGAAAAAAAGGAAAAGATAGAAGAGGAACTCGGTGACCTTCTTTTTACTGTTTCAAATCTTTCTAGAAAACTTGGCTTTAATCCGGAAGATACCCTGAAAAAGGCCCTCAACAAGTTTGTTAAAAGATTTCATAAAATGGAAGATGCCATCTCTAAAGACGGAAAGGAAATGGCAGAGCTTGATATTGAGACCCTTGAATCTTACTGGCAAAAGACAAAGACCTAGGTATTGAGATGTCCATTTATCCCAAAAAATATGGCGTCATAGTTGTGGGCGCAGGCCATGCTGGATGTGAAGCTGCCCTGGCCTCGGCTAGACTTGGTGTCTCCACTTGTCTTCTTACCATAAACCTTGATTGCATAGCTGCAATGAGCTGTAACCCTGCCATTGGTGGGCTTGCCAAGGGGCACCTTGTCTGTGAAATAGATGCCCTGGGCGGAGAGATGGCAAAAAATACAGATTTAACAGGAATACAATTTAGAAGGCTAAATATGTCAAAGGGCCCGGCTGTAAGGGCAAGACGCGCCCAGTCTGATCGTCTCCTGTATCGACTTCGAATGAAGGAAGTAATTGAAAGACAGGCAAATCTGGACATTATCCAGGCAATGGTGGCGCGGATTTTGGTAAAAGATAAGAGAGTGTATGGAATTGAAACCACAATAGGACAGGAAATACATGGAGACAAGATAATTGTAACAACAGGGACCTTTTTGAGGGGACTCATCCATATTGGCCTAAAAAATTTTACTGCCGGAAGGCTGGGAGACCCACCTTCAAATAAACTTTCAAGGTGCCTTGAAGAACTTGGCTTTGAAATGGGAAGGCTAAAGACAGGCACAACCCCAAGGCTTCATGCCAAAACCATTGACTATAGCGATTTGGAGCGCCAAGATGGGGACTTGCCCCCGCCTCATTTTTCCATAATGACAGATGAAATTCCCCTTCCTCAAAGGCCGTGTTTTATCACCTATACCAATGAAAAGACCCATGAAGTTATCCTCAAGGGCCTTGACCGCTCACCGCTTTTTACAGGCGTGATCGAAGGAGTCGGAGCAAGATACTGCCCCTCCATTGAAGATAAGGTATTTAGATTCAGGGATAGACCTAGGCACCAAATTTTTCTTGAACCAGAAGGCCTTAAGACCGTTGAAATCTATCCAAATGGCATCTCCACAAGCCTTCCCATTGACGTACAGATAGATATGGTGAGAAGCATAAAAGGGCTTGAAAGGGCAAAGATTCTCCGGCCAGGCTATGCAATTGAATACGACTACTGCGATCCCATTCAGTTGAAACCCACCCTTGAAACCAGACTAATAAAAGGACTTTATTTTGCAGGCCAGATCAATGGAACATCAGGCTACGAAGAGGCAGCAGCCCAGGGGATCATGGCAGGAATTAATGCAGCCCTTTCAGTGAAAGAGGAAGAGCCCTTAATACTTGATAGAAGCCAGGCCTACATAGGGGTTCTAATAGATGACCTTGTGACAAAGGGGACAAAAGAGCCTTATAGAATGTTTACATCCCGTGCAGAATATAGGCTCCTTTTAAGAGAAGACAATGCCGCCTTGCGACTTACACCCATTGGAAGACGCATCGGCCTTGTTTCTGATGAACAGTGGGAAAGGTTTCAAAAAAAGACAAGGCTTTTTAATGAATTTATAGAAAGACTAAAAAACTTAAAGATATCCCCTTCTAAAAAACTTGAAAAATTCCTTAAAGATCATGATACATCACCAATTAGACAAACCACCACTGCCTACGAACTATTAAGAAGACCACAAATAGACATAAAAACCCTTTGCCAATTCTTGAATCTCCAACCCCCTTCAGAAGATATAGCAGATCAGGTTGAAATCGAAGTAAAATACCAAGGATACATAAAAAGGCAGGAAGAAGAAATAAAAAGATTTAAGAAATGGGAACAGTTACAAATTCCAAGAGATATCGATTATTCAAAGATACCAGGGTTATCAAAAGAGGTGGTTGAAAAACTTCAAAGAATTCAACCAGAAAGCCTTGGAAGGGCCTCTCGTATCTCAGGCGTCACCCCTGCATCCATAACTGCCATTCAGATATATCTTAAAAAAATGGAGGAAAAGAAATATTAAGTTGCTATGCAGAACTTCTAGAATTATAAGGGCTTAAAAAGCCAATTAACCTAAGAACCTATCCATTCCAGAGCTTTTTCCCAAAAAAAGAGAGTTCCATGGGGGTATCAAGGCCTAAAAGAATCTTGTAATCCCTATTATAAATGTCTGGTAGAAAGGTAATAGAGTTATCCTTATTTCTTGTAACTGTCCAATAAAGGACAAGAACCGGTATCTCTTTTTCTAGGTGAATGACCTTGTTCTTTTTTGAATCGATTATTTCCTTTATCTTTTCAAAGGTCCACTTCTTTGAGCCTTCAAATAAAATCTTCACAAGCTCTATGGGCTTTTCCACTCTAATGCAGCCATGACTGAAGGCCCTCATATTTTTGGCAAAAAGGGCCTTGGCCGGAGTATCATGTAAAAAGACGAAGTGTTTGTTTGGGAAAATAAATTTTATCCTTCCAAGGGCATTTTTGGGCCCAGGCTTTTGCCTAATAATATATGGGAATCGTCTTGGATTTACACGTGCCCAATTAATCTTTTGTGGATCAACTCTCCTTCCTTTAAGGTCCACAATTTCCATATTATTCTTTTTAAGATATTGTGGATCCTTTTTTATCTTGGGAATGACCTCTTTTCTCAATATTCCAGGAGGGACAACCCAGTAAGGATTTAATACCACATATTTCATTGTTGCCTTAAAAACTGGGGTTTTCCAGTAAGGCTTACCAACCATGACTTTACATGACCATTCCCTCTTATCATCTTCCAAGTAATAAAGCCTAAACCCAGCGATATTTACTATTAAAAACCTTTCTGGAAGGTCATGAAGTATCCACCTTGCCCTTTCCAGATTGACCCTTATCTGATCAACTTTCCTCTTTGGAGTGATATTCAGGGCACGGATTGTATTTTTTCCAACTACACCATCAGGCTCAAGGCCATTATGATTCTGAAAGGTCTTTACTGCTTCAAAAAGCCCTTCATCAAAACTATCCGTAATATTGGAATCATCCTTTATGTTATAAAATCCTTCTAAGTGAAGCCTCCTTTTTAGAACTATTATCCGCTCATCCCTCATTCCAAGCTTAAGGGTCTTGCCAGTTGGAACTTTTGGCCACCCCTTTTTCTCAAATTCTCTGTATCTTTTAAGCTCTCTTTTTAAGACCCTGTAATAAGGAGTTTTAGGAACAAGGTTATTTAAGGCTTTAGTTATCTTACCTGAATTAATTACCTCTTTTAAAAATATGTAGGGTTCCTTTTTCAAAAGCGTCCTTTTAAAATTCCAATCCGGATCGAGACTTTCAGGAGAAACTTTTCCATAAAAGAGATGAAAGCTAAGTCTTAACAGTGCATCAGTCAGAAGGACATCATAATCTGCCAAAATCTCAGGAGACCTTTCTCCCTTTTCAATCCTTTTTTTTAGCCTTTTCAGAACGTCGAGGTGATAGTCACCTGGATTAAGACCATGATCATAGGACGAATCTATAGCAGAAAATAGCTCACTTATCTTCTTCTCATCGTCCCAGGCAGGCATGTAGTCCCTATCTCTATAAAAATCAGGGATAGTGGTCTGAGATGAAACGCATGTTGAGCAGACAGGAACATTTCTGAATCGTTCAAGATATTGACATCTTTTTAAAATAAAGTCAGAGACGTCATCGGTCTTAGAAAAGGAAAGATTGGGAAAAAGAAAAAATAAAAAGATTAATGGTAAAAAAAACTTTTTAAATGCCTGCGCTTTCAAGGTATTTAAGCACTCCTTTTGCCTTTATAATTTGAGACTTTTTAAAATATCTTTTGTCTCTTCCAAAGATAAAGACACAGCTTCCATCTTTAATGGTTTTTATGACACTATCCGCGATATTCATTGGAAGGGCCGGACAACCGAGACTTCTCCCGAGCCTTCCATATTTCCGTATGAAACTTCTCGATACATAATCGGCCCCATGAATCACTATCCTTCTTTTGACTGCATTGTCATTTATCCCTGGCTCGACCCCCTGAAGAAAAAGAGAAATACCGTGTTTTCCGCAATAGGTCTTTCCAGTAATAAAAAATCCCAATGGACTCTTATAGGAACCAGGCCTGTTTGAAAAACTAAAAGCAAAACGTTCTCCAGAATATTTGCCGTGGGCCACAAGGCTTTTATAAAGAAGCCTTTTTCTTTTGATGTCTATTACAAAAAAACGCTCCTTGTCTGATGGAAGGGCGTAATCAATAAGGACAAGAAGACCATCCTTCTTTATAAGCCCTTTTCTCTTTAGATTAAGATATCCTATAAGACTTGTCTCAAAGGTCTGGAAGTCAGTAAATCTACTTAAACCTGTTTGTCTATAGATTTTTCTTGCATAGGTATGAAATCTTTTTGCTGTGTGTCTCTTGCTTTTTGAATATGGCGATTGATCTTTATAACTAAAAAGTGAAGGGCTTGCAGATAGAGGATAAAAAATAAAACTTATTAAGAAAAAACACAAAAATCCCCTTATTGTCCTTTTCATTTTTTCTCCTCCACCATTTGACCTGTTTCAAAGGTACTAGCAATATAGGCGCCAATTTCACATGGAGGCCCTAAAAAGTGCCACCTGTTGCGGTCTTTCTTCTTCCTTTATCTCTTCAGGAGTTGGAAGCTCTGAAAGATCCTTTAAATGAAATACCTCCAAAAAACGCCTTGTTGTGCCATAAAGTAACGGCCTTCCAGGACAATTCTTTCTCCCTGATATCCTGATAAGCTCAAGAGAAAGAAGATGCTTTAATACACCGCTTACATCCACCCCCCTTATCCTTTCAATTTCTGCCCTTGTTATTGGTTGTTTATAGGCAATTATTGCCAGGGTCTCAAGGGCTGCACGACCAAGTCTTCTAGGAGCTTTTTTTAAACCCTTTATAACCCAGCTTTTATAGGCCTCCTTTGTCTGAAATCTGTAGCCCTTGGCCACCTCAACAATCTCAATGCCTTTGCCCTGACTTTTGTATTCTTCCATTAGCATGGAAAGGGCATTTTTTATGACCATTAAAGGGGCATCAGGTATAATCTCTTGAAACTCCTTAAGGCCCAGAGGAGAATCTGCTGCAAAAAGAAGTGCTTCAAGAATTGGTTTTAGGGAAGATGCCTTCCACTCACCCATACATCAAAGCTCTTCAACCACAACTGTGCCGCTTACCTTAATGTCTTTACCATCATCATCAATAAAAGAAATATACGAGCCCTGAACCTCGATCTTAAACCTGCCCTTCCACTCCCTTATCATCCTTCCATTACAATCATATAAAGTAACTTTCCTTTTTAGACCAATAATATCGGATTTTAGATGCTTAAGGTTCTTTCTTTGTCGTTCAGTACAAGATGAGACGAAAAACATAAGAAAAAGGGCTAAAACAAAAGAGAGCAAAAGCCCTTTTCTTCTATTTATGATTGATAAAAGTCTAACACTTTGCATTCTCATATCCTAGCTCAAAGGCCTTAATGTTTGGTTCTACAAATTTTGGCTTGACCTCCGTCTTAATTGTCTCAAGAACCGTCTCCCGGTCAATTGGTATCTCCTTTAAGGCGATTAAAACTCCCAGTAACACAATATTCACTGCCTTTGATGTTCCGGCTTCTTTGGCAAGGGCGTCTGCATCAAGGGCACAGAAGCGCCTAAAGTTTTCCTTCATAAAACCAAACCAGGTATCCATGTCTGGATATTCAAATTGCCCAAGTTTTACTGTTATGGGCACTATGGGATTTTTATTTGTAATAACAACGCTTTTTTTTGAGCACCTTTCAAGGGCTCGCAAGGTCTCTAAAGGCTCAAAGCCTACCAAAATATCTGCCTGGCCCTTGGAGATTATGGGGCTTTTAAGGCCACCAAGCATAACCGTTGACTCAACGACTCCGCCCCTTTGGGCCATGCCATGCACCTCACTTACCCTCACATCCATTCCAGCCTTCATTGCCGCCTGGCCAAGAAGCCTTGAAGCCAAAAGAGTTCCCTGGCCACCTACACCTGTAAAAAGTATCTTTTTATATTCCATAATTACTTCTTACCTCCGAACTTTTTGTAATAAAGGATGCATGGCGCCTCTGAGATGACAACTGTTAGCTCGTCCTTTGAAAGGGCCTCCTTTAAGGTCTCCACAGCCGATTTCTTTTTATAGGGATTTATCTTATAGACCTCTTTTATGCCAAGGCCCCTGACAACATCTTCAATTGGAATTCTTGGATGGTCATAACCAGGTGGGGTAATTTCAATGCCTGGATTTGGCTGATGCCCTGTCATGGCCGTTGTGCTGTTGTCCAAAACCACAAGGCAAAACTTGTGTTTATTGTGAAAGGCATTTGCCAAAGAGGAAATACCTGAATGAAAGAAGGTTGAATCCCCTATAAATGAAACTATCTTTTGATCCGTTGAGACAGAAAAACCTGCTGAGCTTCCAACGCTTGACCCCATACAAAGAAGATAGTCAGCCATTTGAATGGGTGGTAAAAGCCCGAGGGTGTAGCAGCCAATATCAGTTGGATAAATAGCCCTTTCCTCTTCACCAATCTCTTTAAGGGCCTCTTTTACTGCATTATAGGTCTCCCTGTGTGGGCATCCAGTACAAAGAGTTGGTGGCCTTAAGGGCAAGGGTGGAAGGTTTGATAGATCAGGCATCTCTTCTTCCACAAGCTCCACGTTCAAAAATCTCGATATTGCCCTTTTTACCATCTGGGGGTCAAATTCATACATCCTTGAAAAATCCCCAGTTCCCTTTCCATAGACCTCCATGGAAAGTCCTAGGTCCTTCAAAAGAACCTTTATTTCATCCTCCAAAAAAGGCTCAAGCTCTTCAACAACCAAAACCTTTCTAATCCCTTTTAAAAACTCAGAAAGAAGCCTCTTTGGATAGGGGAAGGGAAAACCAAGTCTAAGAAATCGCACCTTTTCCTCTATCCCGAGCTCCATTAAGGCATCCTCTACATAGCAGGCAGAAACCCCTGAAGCCACGATACCAAACTCTCCCTTGCCGATAACAACATTAAAGTCAGATGCTTCAGCAAGTTTTTGTGCCTTTTCTGCTTGCTCCAAAAGCACCTTGTGCCTGATCCTTGCAACTGCCGGAACCGGCACCCATCTTCTGGGATTTTTCTCAAACTTTCCAACCCTTTTTACATTTTCTGGTAATGGACCTAGCTCAACTGGCCCCCTTACATGGCTTGTCCTTGTTGTGGTCCTTAAGATTACGGGAAGCTCAAGCTCTTCTGAAATCTCAAAGGCCCTAATGGTCATATCCTTGGCCTCTTGAGGCGAAGTTGGCTCAAGCATTGGAAGGTTGGAAAACCTGGCATATATCCTATTATCCTGTTCATTCTGGCTTGAGTGCATGGAAGGGTCATCCGCTGTAACGATCACCATCCCTCCTTTAACGCCAACATAGGCCAGGGTCATTAAAACATCTGAAGCCACATTCATACCTACGTGCTTCATACAGGTAAGAGATCTCACACCTGCCGCTGCGGCAGAGGCTGCAACTTCCATGGCAACCTTTTCGTTGGTTGAAAACTCAAAGTAAATAGGAGAGTTTTCCTCGTTTGATATAAAAAAAAGATTATTGGCAATCTCAGAAGAAGGCGTTCCAGGATATGCGGCTGCTACCGCTGCCCCTGCCTCAAGGGCGCCTCTTACAATGGCTTCATTTCCAAGTAGAAGCAATTTTTCTCCGCTTTTTCCAGAAAGTAATGGATGCATATATAACTCCTGCCTTTCTTTTTTATTCTGCAAGCTCTGACATCTTTACAACATCTGTCAGACTAAAGCCTGTACCTGAAATGACCTTGGCTATTGACGCATCTGTTCCAAAAAGTTGCTCTATCTCTATTACTCCCTTTAACTTTCCAAGGCCAAATCCAAGGGAGTGTTTTGTAAGGGGGTCAATGATCTCTTCGCCTCGGGCATAAACGGTCAGCTTGTCTCCAGGCCTTAGTCCACTGAGTCTTCCTGCATTTAGATAGACCTTCCCATCCTCTATTTTGACTATCCTGCAAGACCACTCAGTACCTCTTACAACATCCTTTGATATCTTTTTGGCAACCTTATCAAATTGATCAATTGTGGCAAGATAGGAGCCAATAAGGACATTTTCTGTTGCATGGATCACATCAAGCCTCAAGGAAGAACGCTCTCCTTTTGCAGCGGGAGAATTCCCCTGGGGAAAATAGACAAAAATATAGGCCTGAATACCCACAAGAGATGCGATCTCACGCCTAACTGATGCAGAGGCAAGGTCACTTACTGAAAAGCCATGTTCTTTTAAAAGATTTGCCAACTGATTTGAGTCAACAGGCACAACACCATCCGTCCTCCTAAGGGCTGCTGGCAGAAGAGAAAGCACATCAAGACCAAGGTCCCCTAGGAGGGAAATAAGAACTACCTTTCTCCTAAGCACTGGAAGGCCATGGGAATCAAGGGCCCTTTCAGGAAGGCCCTTAAGCCTTGCCTCAAGTTTTGCTAGCCTTTCCTCAAGCTCCTTTTCCCTTTTACTGCTTCCAAAAAGCCTTAAAGGTTGAGCCTTATTCTGGGTCTTTCTAAAATATTCAGCAGTTATTCCAAAGGAAGGATTTGCAATGGCCTCTTCTTCAAGTTTTTCTTGCTCTAGCTCCTTGGCGCTCATAGGTTTTGGAGCCTTTACCTCTTTTTTGGGCTCACCAGTGCCTCTGTCACCCTTTAAAAAGCTACAGGCAGAAAGTGAAACAACTAAAAAAGAAGAAAGAACTAAAAGAAAGGTTTTCTTTATTGTCATGCTCATTGGCCTGGTCCAGTCTGCTAAATCAAAAATTTAGCAAACTATAGACGCAGGCCAATTTAAGGTCAAGGAAATGAAAGAGGAAAGTTTTTTATTTCTTTTATTAACCCCCAAAAGGATTAATATCTGACAAGGTGTTAGATTTTTTACTTAAACGTAAAAAAATTTCACCATGACACTTTTATCTTTTCTATTTCTTTTTTTAACCTTTTGGGAGCATACCTTTGAAATTCAGATATTATTCTCCTCTTCGTCTTTTTCAGTGGAGGCTCAACGAGCTCTTTAGTCCCTTGGCTAGTTTTTATGACCAGCTTTGTCTGCATTTTTCTTGGAACCCTAAAATTTTCTCCTCCTGTGATGGTGGAAGTTTCTTTAAGATAAAGCTCTTGTATTTTTCCCCAATCTGCTGTCCATTCAAGTTTTGCAAAGTAAAATACACGTATTCCCTCTTTCGTTATTTCTACACTCTGTCCAACTAACTTTGAAGTGAAGTATGCAACAAAAGCAGCATAAGGGACATAGGCTATCGCCACTACACCTGTAGCTGGCCCATAAAAATATGGTCTTAACCCTATTGCCCATTTGATCCCGTATGCAAAAACACAGTAAGCTCCAAAACTCAGAAACAGGATAATTAAACTATCCCCCAAGACAGTACCCAAGCGAGGATAAAGACTAATTCCTGGACAAATTTTATGGCCATAAACTTTTCTTAGTGAGAGTATTCCTAAAAAAAGTAAAATAAAGGCAACAATATATCTTGAGAGTTTTACAGCTGGTCTCTGCAAAATTTCTTTAATATCATCTTTTTTATTTGATTCAATCTCCCGAACCACAGCCTCCTTATGATCATGGAATTCCTTCAAAACCTGAGCTTCTTTCTTGGCATAAGCTTTAAACTTATTTATATCCTCCTTCATAGCTCGTATTGCCTTTTGAGTCTGGGGATCCTTTGGCGAACTAGTTTCTTTTAAGGAAATCATTTTCTCTAGAGCCCTAATCTTTTTTTTAGATATTGATAGAAACTCCTTTTTAAGTAAGAGACTATCATCACCGCTCTTGGGATTAAATGACTTATTGAATGGATTTCCCCCAAATGGACCAAATCCAAGGGCAATAAACGAACTCAAGGCAATATATCCATAAAAACGGTGAAAATATATTTTCATCTAACCATTTTTCTTATAAAACTCCATTTCATTTTACTCCAGAAACACAGCAACTCCTTGGTATTGGTTTTGGCACAGCAAACTTTAACCAACAACGTGGCTTTGGCCCCTGAATTGTATTAGGTTTTACGTAAGTCCATGCTTTACATCTTGGATTACTATTACAGCTGTTTCGACAAAGTACAGGATCAGCTACTGGCAAATCGAAATTACTAAAATCTAAACCAGGCCTGTCGGTATTCCATTCCATGGAATTTTGGGGAATTGATCTGGAGCCACATTGTACTTTTTTGGGACTCATTCTAAGGAGAGAATTGGGCCCTTTTGCTGAATCGTCAATTCCATATACATAGATCTGATGGGGTCTTCCATCTTTAAGAACATCTGGCGTCCTAATTCCAAATCCATGCCTTTTGTCTGGAAATGGGAGATCTTGCCGATATACATCGGCACGAACGGCCCTGATAAATCTACCTCCTTTGCCCGCAGGCCCATCTGCATAGATGTGAACATGAATCGGTGCAGTTGTATCAGGGTCTCGTGCCCAGCCACGAATATAATTACAATTTGCAAGCCCTAAGTATCCTTCTGGAGGCCGATTTGTAACAGGAGGCACCGGAGTCGCACCACCAACTCGCATCTGACAGTCAAATCCAGATCCACCACTGTCATTGCGGATGCGCCAGATAATTATGTTATTACTAGAAGTAAAATATCTGCGGAGCAGATTCTGAGGTATGGAATGCCACCTGGCATTTGAGAGAACTCGCCTACAATTATTTGGGCTGTCACAGCAACTGCCACAACATGGCTGTCCTGAACACCAGTCTGGATTTCCAAACCTTTCATCAAATATTAGAATCCCATTGATATAAAGCCTAGCCGTGTTGTCCGACGCATATCTAAACACAAAACTTGAAGGTTGACCCTGTATTACAGTGGCATAAAAGGCCTCACAATAATTACAACCCCAGTTAGTATCAGGAAGTTTTACCTTTTGCCATAAATGAGAAGCAGAATTAAAAACAGAATTATAGTCAAAAGGAAGGGACTTAGATATATATGTCTTCCGGTGAAGGCTTCGCATCCATATAAAGGCTTGCGTTTCCAAGATATCAAAAGATATAAGCAACAAAAGAGGCACCGTTAAAAACAAAAATATTTTCTTTTTATTTATTTTAAAATTCATCAATTAACCTCCTGATATTGTTCAAGATAAGGCTCATTATTTATTTCAAATCTATAAATCATTTATTTAATACTGTTCGAGTACATCTTTCATTTGTTGCAATCACTCGCCGTTTTCTTAGAAAAACTCTTTCATTATTCCATTACTAGAACACAAAGTTGT
>WFZZ01000230.1 GCA_015489315.1 Deltaproteobacteria bacterium
GTTTAATATATACCCTCATTCCCGATGAGCTTTTTACCAGCCATCTTCAAGGCGGTATTTTGTCAATGATTCTCATGTTGTTTTTAGGAATTCCCATCTATATCTGTGCTTCTGCTTCAACTCCCGTTGCAGCAGCAATGATTTTGAAAGGCATGAGCCCGGGGGTAGCCCTTGTTTTTTTGCTAGTTGGTCCAGCCACAAATATTACTTCTATTTCCATTTTATATGGAATTCTAGGTAAAAAGGGCACGGCTGTTTACCTTTTGGCTATCTCTTTTTTTAGTGTACTTTCAGGTCTAATTCTTGATTATGTTTACAATATTATTGGAGTTTCACCCATAGCTATAATTGGCAAGGCCGCTGAACTAATCCCTCCCTACTTGATGACTGCATCTGCCACAATTCTTTTAATATTCTTTGTAATAAATCTGACTAAAAAAAATCGAGATTAGAAGAATCGCCCTGGACAACTGGATATTAAGGGGTTTATAATTTTTCAAAATAAAATAATGAAGGGTGTAAAAATTATGAAAAATTCCTGGAGCAAACCCCTTATAATTTTTCTGTCTCTTTTTATTTTGTTGCCTTTAATTGTTACGGCCAGCACTAATTCATTTGAAGTTGGCAAGGTTAAAGCTGGTTTTTCCTCTCCCATAAAATCTTGGGTATCTGTCAAGTGGTATTCTCCTCTAAATAGAAAGACTGTAACTAAGCGTTTTATAATGGTATCCGGGCCTTTTAAGTTAAAGGTAGATTATGAACTGAAAGATAGCTCCAGAACAGTTGGTTATAAGTTAAAGGCAATACAAAAATTGGATATATACAATTTTTCATCATGGAAATGGGTAATTGGTGGGACTGGAAACTCTCAACAAGGCCCAAAAAGCAGATGGAAAAAATATACCCATAGAGGGTCTTTTGATATATATCCCTTATTAGGCCCATCACCTAGTATCTGCTCGTCTTTTGGGCGTTTCAGATTGAGGCTTGAGGCATATTCGACTCGTGGAAAACATATAAAAAAAGATAGAATATTTTATATAGCCAAAAAAATTCCTAATAACAGTCCAATACCAAGAAACAAGCGAACTGCTGCTCTTCGCTGGGCAGCCATGAGACTTGAAAAGGCTGCAACTTACAAAAAACTGGCATTGGTATGGAGAAGTTTTCAGAACGGATCCCGTAGCACATTTTCTAATGCAATGTCAGAGATAATAGTTATGGCAACAGGATATTTATCTGATACCAATCGTACGGATTTTGCAACATCTAGTGGTCTTGAAATATTAACAGATTTTGCTGATAAATTGGGAGAGACTGCTGGCGCCTTAGGTGAAGTAATTAATAACAGCTATATGGGTTATACCATGGCAAAAAATTCTTGGAGCATATTAAAGGCTGCTGAAGGTTCGTTACGAGCAGCCATGTCCCAAACTTATTTGCAACAAGCTGCTCAAGCATATGATCTAGATAATAGTCTTGAACAGCTTGCAAGTGCATGTCGCGACGAGGCCATTACATTTATAAAATTGGCCTACGGTGAGGGAGTTTCAAGTGGTCAATGGGATAACAAGTTACATAATGAATTTAATAAAATTAAATGGGCTATGCAGGCTGTATCTTCTGCAAGAAGTGCTGCTCAAAGTAAATTAAATTCCTTGCAAAGCCAGATTGGACAGTTTGGTGGGTTGGGACCGTTATCAGGTGCTTTAGGTAATCCTTCACAAGCGATGAACAAGATAAACAAATTTTTACGGTTTACAGAAGATCTAATAAGAAGTGACAAAAATATGTTTTCAACGGCTTATGGTTGGAACTAAATAATTCAAAAAAGAGCAGAGTTAAATAAAAATGCTAAGATATAAAATTGAAATAAAAACCAAAGCCTTCATTGGCTTGTTTTTATTAGTGGTAATTTGTTTTTCGATTAATTCCTGGGCGCTTACGCCACCTCCCTTAAAATGGAGTCAGATTCAGGCAAATGGTTCAAGGGTTACCATTATTGGTTCAAGGGATATTTCATTCACCATTTTGAGAAAGGACAAGGGACCTAAGAGGGATATAGAGACTCACGGCTATGCCTATGTGCTTTCTCGTGGAATACCCTTGCCAAAAGATTGGCAAACTATAGTTTTTGAAGGAACTTGGTGGCAGGAACCAGCAAGGAAAAAGAACTATGAAGAGATGACCATATTTCTCTTTGCAAGATATCCTGCGCTTTTACACGGAAAATCTCTAGATGGAGTGCGTCTAAAAAATTTTATTAATATTTCTTATGATACCTGGAATAAACAACTCAGATTTGAAGATGTCGGAAGTATGGAGGGACAAAAAAAGACTATCAGGGTCAATAGAAATATCCCTACCAAGCCAAGACCTTTTAGGCTTGTTGTTGAACGGAATACTGAAAGCGGACTCATTAGTTGGGAGTTTTATGAAAAGGAGCATGGAAAATGGAAATTAATTTACAGGTGTGATCATTCGAATCTCTTTGAAGAAATAAATAGTAAAAAGATATATATTAAATTAGGGGGATGGACAACTTGGGAGTATCCTGTCAGCACAAGGCTTAGATTTAATAGGCTTTCCTATGCCATTTACAATCAGCCCTTTTTAACTGAAAAAGAATCAGAAAATGAAGAAATCTCTGAATGTTTATGGGAAGTACCCCTTCCACCGGGTGCAAGAAAAGTTAAAGGCACCAATATTTCTTTGAAAAAGACCAATGGTTTTATGGGAGAAATTAATGGTTCTGTTGTCTTATATTCAATTGGTCAGCCAATAGAAAGGATCATTCGTTTCTATAAAAATATTTCCATAAAGGGATGGGAAAGGGCCTTAGATCTTACCGCAGTTGAAAATGGCGGTTTAATGATATGGGAGAAGGACGATCAGAGTATTCAAATTGTCATAGGAAAGGGAAAAAGTGGTGAGACGGAGATTATTATAGGTTGCGGGGAAAAGTTAAGGTAATCAGATTGTACTAATTTTTAATGCCTCACCACTGGCAACACCTGTAAAAAGCCAATAAAGGGATGCAGAAAGATGGACCATTCCATCGGTAAAAAGATTGGTTGTCCAAAACATGATCAAAAAGGTCATTGCAGCAAGAAATAGAACTTTTTCTCTATAGGTAGAGGAATTTCTGTATGCTCTTAAAAAGAGTCTAAATTGAGATATTATTAATAAAAGTAAGAATAAAGCACCTTGCACACCAAACTGAAAGGCATAGTCTATAAATACATTATGGCCGTGATATAGCCCTGCCCTTTTTATAAGGTCTTTATGGTAGATTTTTATTAGTTTTGTTCCTGTACCCTTAGGGATAAAAGGATTTTTGGCAATCTCCTTGATGAATTCTCTGTAGGTAGAAATTCTGAGGGGGATGGAGCCCCCTTCTATTTTGGCCTCTTCTACCTTCCCCTTTAAAAGAAGATTCCAGTTTTCCCTTACAAAATAGCCCTTTTCCCCAAAGATAAATAATGAAGCTAGTAGGATCAAAAAGGCCCCAAGTGCAAGGGCAAAATATTTTGTCCTTGCCTTTATTAATAGCGTAGAAAAGCACATGCCTATTATGACAGCAAGAGTTGCCCCTCTCCTTGTGGTGCTAAAAAGAACAAGAATGTTTAATAGTAAAAGTGTTAAATAGGGCCACCTCTTTTTTGTGTCTGGATAAATCAGGGCCGAAAAAAGGACCGAAATCAAAAACGTGAGAAAAAGGCTGGTGTGTTTTATCCCATTATAAAGGTCACAAAGATTTCCATATAGAA
This sequence comes from Deltaproteobacteria bacterium, assembly GCA_015489315.1. Classification (GTDB taxonomy): domain Bacteria; phylum Desulfobacterota; class Dissulfuribacteria; order Dissulfuribacterales; family QOAL01; genus JAADCZ01. Next base: position 3,771 of record WFZZ01000230.1, read on the forward strand.
AAAAGATGTCAAAGGGGTTTTTAATTTTCTGATCTCCACCAAACATAAAGGGAGAGTCAGGAAAAAATATCCATTGAAACATTATTCCAAGATAGAGACTTAGAAAGATCAAATTAATGGGGATTATAACTTCAGGGAATTTGATTTCATTTTCTCTTTTTAAAAAATAAAATGAAGTGCCTGTGTATAAGAGAATATTTACAAAAAATTCACTAAAGCAGTTTTTCAAGGAAAATATTGGGTCAGGGCTAAAAAAAATTCCTGATATTGCTGCCAAAAAGATCAAAAGAAAAAAAACAAAAGGGGGTCTTGCCAAGATTATAAATGCCTCTTTTTTTAAAAAGAGCGAGTGCTCCCTCATTAGAATTTTTAATGAAATAATGGCGATTAAAAGAGAAAGTATGTATCTTTCAAGGGGATAGATGTGAAACGGGATTACTGCCAGATAAAACGGGATCAGAAGGGTCAATATGTCCTTTTTTGATTTATTTATTTCCATTTAAGCGTGCAACAAGTCCCTATAAACACTAACGGTCTTTTCAACCATAAGCTCTTTTGAAAAATGTCTTTTTACATGCTCTCTGGCCATTTTCCCCATTCTTTTAAGCTCATCCTCAGAAAGACCCCTGTACTCCAGCATGGCCCTCGAAAGTTCATGGACATTTTTGGGGCTTACCATTTCGCCTATGCGCCACTCTCCCTTTTCCTCAAAAAGTTCAAAGATATCCCTTATGCCATCGGCATTGGTTGTAATTACGGGCAGACTTGACGCCATTGCCTCAAGGATTGAAACTCCCAGGCCTTCTCTAAAGGAAGGATGGACAAAACAGTCAAAGGCCTTCATGGCAATTGGCACTTCATCATATTCAACCCTTCCTGTAAAAAAGACCTTTTGCGAAATTCCGAGCTCATCAGAAAGGACTTTAAGCCCATTTTCAAGGGGGCCATCACCCACAATGGCAAGTCTTGTTTCCGGGTACATTCTGATTACTTCTCGAAAGGCCCTTAAGAGTATGTCATGGCACTTGGCCTTTTTAAGCCGTGCTACAATTCCAAAATAAAAACCATTCTCTGGAATGCCCAGAAAGCTTCGGGCCTCCCTTTGGGTAGCCTTAATACAAAATTTTTTAAGGCTTACTCCATTGTGAATTACTGTGATCTTTTTTTCTGGTATAAATCTGGCCTTTTCCCTTACATATTCCTTTACGGCATGACTTACACAAATGACCCTTTTAAGATTTTTTTTAATAAGCCTTATGGCAAGGCGGCGGTTAACATTCCTGAGGACATTGGTGGCCCTTACAGTATAGATAAGATTGACATCTTTCATCCCAAGGGTTGAAAGTCCAGAGTGGACCAGTGCTCTGTGTCTTTGACTATGTATTATCTTAAAGCCATGGGACTTTATTATTTGTCTGAGGGCAAGGATTGCTTTAAGGTTGAGGCCTCTAAAATCCTTTTTGCCAAGGCCAAGGCCAAGGGCCTTTATCTTCGGACCTGCCATTACGGAATTTTTCGGATCGCCATAGAAATATAGTATTGTGGGCTCAAATCCTGCCGCAACCAGACCATTTAATACATATTTATGTACGTGCTTGTCCTTGCTAGGGTCGTCAAGTAAGTAAAGAATTTTTTTCATGTCAGGAATTAAGAATATGTCTCAGGGATTTTTCAATATTCGGATATTTAAAATCGAATCCTTCTTTTAAAAGCCTTTTGGGAAAGACCTTTTTGGAGCTTATGAGGACTGAGGCAGCTTCACCAAATATAATTTTTAGTGCAAGTGGCGGAACAGGTAGAAAGGCAGGCCGTCCAAGGACCTTGGCCAGGGCCTTTGTAAAATTTTTGTTGGTAACAGGGTTTGGTGAGACAGCATTAAAAATGCCTGTAAGCCCTTTTTTCAAAATAAATTCGTATATATTTAAAAGGTCAGAGATATCTATCCAGCTGGTGAACATATTCCCTTTTCCAATAGGGCCTCCTAGGCCAAGCTTAAAGGGAAGAAGCATTTTTTTTAAGGCCCCACCTTCCTTACCTAGGACTACTCCAAATCGCAATATGGCCAGATTTTTACTGCATTTTTGTGCCTCGGCCTCCCATGCCCTTGAAAGATTGCCCAAAAAATCAGAAGAAAGCGACTTACATTCTTCATCACATTCCTTATAATCAGGGTATATCCCAATTGCAGAGGTTGATATGAGATATTTGACGTCTGAATCATTTATGGCCCTTACAACCTTTTTGGTGGTGTTTATTCTGCTGTCATAAAGTACCTTTTTGTAGCCCTTTGACCATCTTTTGATTATGGGTGCACCTGCCAGATTGATGACCGCATAGACTCCTTCCAGTTTTCTTATGATTTCATCAAATGAATCATCCCTTTTTATTACAATATGATTCTTAAATCTCTTTCTTATATGTGTTCCAACAAAGCCGCTGGCACCTGTAATGGCTATTTTTAGATCTATCATAATCTTCTAGTTTTTGGCCGCCTGTATGGCGGTAATTGCAACGGTATTTACTACGTCTTCCACCAGACAACCCCTGCTAAGGTCATTTACTGGTTTTTTTAGACCCTGGATGATGGGGCCAATGGCTATGGCATTTGAAGAGCGCTGAACCGCCTTGTAGGTATTATTTCCGGTATTTAGATCAGGAAAGATAAAGACCGTTGCCCTTCCTGCGACTTTGCTCTCAGGGGCCTTTTTTCTTGCCACCTCCATATCAAATGCAGCATCGTACTGCATGGGGCCGTCTATAAGGAGATCGGGCCTCATCTTCTTTGCAATTTTTATAGCCTCCCTGACCTTTTCTACATCCTTTCCTTTTCCGGAAGCTCCAGTGGAATAGGACAGCATGGCAACCCTTGGCTCTATTCCAAAGGATGCAGCGGTTTCGGCCGATGTGACAGCAATGGCAGCAAGCTCCCTGGAATCAGGGTCTGGGTTAACGGCGCAGTCTCCAAATACAAGTACTTTTGTCGGAAGACACATGAAAAAGACACTTGAGGCAATAATTATTCCAGGTCTTGTCTTTATGATCTGAAAGGCCGGCCTAAGGACATCCTGAGTGGCATGGGCCGCGCCCGATACCATACCATCTACCACATCCATATAGACCATCATAGCTCCAAAATAGTTTGCATCAAGCATGGCATCTCTTGCAGCATCACGGGTGATACCCTTCTTTTGTCTTAACTCAAAAAACCTTTGAATAAAATTGTCAAGAAGGCTCGAATGAGTATGGTCAATGATTTCAATACCGTCAAGATTAACCCCCAAAAGGGCAGCATTATCTAAGACAGTATCCCTATTTCCCAAAAGAACGATGTCTGTCACACCTCTGGCTTTTAATATCTCTGCTGCCCGCAATACCCGTTCATCATTGCTTTCTGGAAGGACGATTTTTTGTTTTTTTCTCTTTGCCCATTCAAAGAGCCTGTACTGGAACATCAGGGGAGTTACTATGTCTGAGGGCTTTAATGAAAGCCGATTTTTAATCTCATCTATATCAACCCTGGATTCAAAGGCCCCAAGGGCAATGTCAATTTTTTTGGGATACTTGGCCGTTATCTGGGGCTTAAGACGGCTTGCAGCCATGGCGGCAGTGAAGGTATCTTCTTTAACTCCTATTATTGGAATGGATACAGACCTCAGGCCGTTTATAAGGCGCTCAACCCTTTTCCCAGGTCTAAGTCCTCCAGTCAAAAGGATGCCGGAAATATTGGGAAAGGTCTTTGAAAAAAGGGAGGAAAGGGTTCCGACCACTATATCCTCCCTGTCACCTGGTGTTATTACCAAATCTCCGTTTTCAAGGTATGAAAGGTAATTGTCCAGAGTCATTGCCGCTACCTTAAATTGAGTGGCTATTTGGCTAAGACTTGAAGGTTTCCCATAAACAAGTGTTCCGTTTAACGCTTCCAGTATTTCACCTACAGTTGGGGATGCCAGTTCAGGTATTTGGGGTATAAAATAGAAGGGCGCATGGTCCTTTGCCTCTTTTTCAAAAAGAGCTTCAAGGCTTTTTATCATCTTGGGCTCAACCATGTTGATTATGGTTGCAAGATGAAAACAGCCGTGGGAAGAAATGGCCTTTGAAGATATTTTAAACTCCTCCAAAATCTCCCTTGGGCCTTGTTCCTTTGCATTCATTACACCAAGAATTCCGGCTCCAAGATTTTGGGCAATCTCTATATTGGCATCTACATCAAATCCAGCACTGATTCCACTTGACTCAAAGCCTTCAATAATAACAAAGTCAAATTTTTCCTTTATCTTGTCATATCTTTCAATAACTGCCTGAACTATATCACTAAATTTTCCATCAGCCCCAAGGGCCTGAATCTCATCGACCTTAAAGACATGTGCATCCTTATAGTCTATATCCAGATCATATCTTTTCAGGATGAGGTCAAGATCGTTGTCTAGCTTTGGGCCTGAACGAATTACAGGTCTAAAAAAGCCGAGTTTTCCTACAACTCTTGAGGCAAGCTCCATCATGCCTAGGGTAACCATCAATTTACCGCTTCCTGGCTCTAAAGAAGTGATATATATGGCCTCATGTTCTTTATTTAAGGGCATTCATCTCCATCCTTTGATATTTCTTGTAAGTGGATTCTAATAGTTGGATATAAAAAAACAAAGGCTAATTTATGGACAGTTGAAGTGTATCTTGTGTCTTAAAAACGGATATGGAAAACAGCCCTAATTTGTGATAAAAGAAATCAAGTATGCATTTAGGAAGTAAGCCATGTACTCTTTTCACTTGATTGCAGAAAAAAGAATTCAGGAGGCCATGAGTCAGGGCCAGTTTGATAATCTTCCAGGAAAGGGCAAACCCCTTAAATTTGAAGACGATTCCATGGTCCCTGAAGACCTCAGGATGGCATATAAGATATTAAAAAATGCAGGTTTTATCCCGCCAGAATTACAGACCGAAAAGGAGATAAGGCAGGCGGTTGACCTATTGGAGTCAATGGAGGATGAAAGGCTTCGTTATAAGCAGGTTATCAAACTAAATGTACTTGTCACAAAGATGAATTTAATGAGAAAAAGACCTGTTAATTTGGAAGTTAATCAGTTCTATTATAGAAAGATTGTCGAACGAATAAAGATCAATTCAAAAGACCAGAGTAATACTCCCTAGGGCCAAGCTCCCTTTTGTGAAGTCCCTTTTTAAATAAAAAGGAGCGTATTTCATTGCAAAGGGTGCATTTTGAGCCAAATTCCCTTTTTTCATCCATCTTAAGGCCCAAAGAACAGGCATATTCATAAAGCCCTTTAACCCCATTTTCGGCAAGGATGTTGATAATCGGGTACCTATCCTTGTCAAATGCCTTGCCAAGATCCGTTGCCTTTAGTTTTATTCCTGCACAAAGACCCGGGATATAATTCCCAAAAAGATCAATATGAAAATGACTGGTGTCAAAAAGTTCCATACATCCATTGCTATTAATCAATTCTTTTAAAGGCATCCCCATATCAAAAAAGTATTTTAGTGCCCTTCCACCCGGGTGAATCCAATATCTTTTGGGAATGTCTCGTATAAAACCCTTGCCAAAGATATCTTCCAGATCTTTAAGTGTATAGCGCTTTTCAGGGTCGAGTTTTAAAAACATATTTAGGTATTCCGATGTCCAGGGAAATATTCCCATACCTACCTTTTGGCACGCCGAGATTACTCCAAGGACCTTTTTAAGTGGAATATATTCCACGTGAAACGGGCTTATGGAGACAAGAATTCTTGAAATGCCCTCCTTTTTAAGGGTCAGAAGATAATCTATTGCCCGATTTTCATCTGTGAACCATGAAGAGTTTGTCTCTATGTATTCAATGTGTATCCCTATATCTCCCGCGGCACGAACTACTTCAAGGAGCCCCTTTTTGTTTAAAAAAGGTTCCCCTCCGCCTATATGCATTGTATTGCAACCAAGGCCTTTGGCAATTTTAAAGGCCTTAATGGCGGTTTCTTTGTCTATATATTGTTTGGGCCAAAAAGGGCTACAGTTATATAGGCAGTGTTTGCATGAAGATGTGCAATAATAATTGGTAATTAGTCCACCTGAAATAAGGTTACTTATGGTAAAGGACATTTTAGTTTAATGGGATTCCGGGATTTAGGTCATTAAAATCGAAATTACCCTTTTCCTCAAAGGGGATAGAAAAGCTTGGCCCCATTCCCGATGTCCGTGCCCAGATGGTTCCTTTCATTTTAAAATCTATCTTTGGTTCTTTTGACAGGGAAGAAAGAAGCCTTAGAACATTAAAGAGGGAACCAGATAGCCTTACATTGACCTTTTTATCTTCATGAGGCCCAATCTTAACATCTACAGAGTCAGCCCCGTCCATGAACTTTGAGCCATTTAAGTAAAGGGAATATTTTATGGAGTCTATGAGGATGTCGAATTTATTTGGATTATAAATCCCAAGGGTTGCAGTATAGGTGATGTGAGAAAGGCTTACATCTTTTACATTCAGACCCGAAAGCTCAATCTGTGGAGAAATTAAATCTTTTTTAGGGGCACAAGATGAAAAAAGGAAGAAGGCTGCAATGAGAAGAAAATATATTGCTGCCTTCTTCATTTTTATACAGGGATGTTTAAGAGCCGGTTTCTTTTAAGAGGGCACTAACCTTTTTATATAGCCTTGAGACCTTTCTTGATGCAGTTCGTCTATGTAGTGTGCCCCTTTTGTGCCCAATCTTGTCAATATAGCTTTGAGCCTTTTTTAGACAATCCAGAGCCTTTTCAGGGGCCTTTTCTGCGATTGCAGCTTCAACAGCCTTTGTAAGATTTTTTATCCTGGTCTTTCGCATCTTGTTGCGAAGCCTTCTTTTCTGATTTTGTCTAGCCCTCTTTAGAGCTGATTTATGATTAGCCATTTATCCTCCATGCTATATTAAGGATTTTTGAGATTGGCGCCTTTTATAATCTCAAATAAAAACCGTGTCAATACAGGCCTTAAAATTGTCCATTGGTCGAGGCCTTTTTGTCTGTATCTTCACAAGAATGAGATTGTTTTTTGAGAGTTTCTTGCCTTTCATTTATCCCATTAAGAGAGAATATCTTTGAAATCATTACAAGAGCCTCTTCCTTGTTTTCAGAATTTCCCTTTTTCAAAAAAATTATAGGGTCATGAAGTATTTTGCTTACCAGAGACTGGGTCAGTTTTTCTATGGCCTTAAGCTCTTTTTCATCAAGGTTTTTAAGGTTTTTTAATGTCTTTGTTAGCTCTTTTTTTCTGATTGATTCTGCCTTTTCCTGTAAGCCCCTTATAACTGGAACAATATCCAGTGAACTGAGCCAGGATTTGAACTTAATTATCTCAGAATCAATTATCCTTTCCGCCTTTACTGCCTCTTTTTGACGTTCGGCCTTATTTTCTTCAACTACCTCCTTTAGCTCATCAATATCAAACACATAGCAGTTTTCAATGTCATTTATCTCTGGATCCACATCTCGTGGAACTGCAATGTCAATAAAAAAGAGCAGTCTGTGGCGTCTAGGTCTCATTATTTTTTGAATCTGTTCTTTTTTAACCACAAAGCCTGGGGCACCAGTGGAACTGATTACAATATCAACCTCTATAAGGGCATCTTCTACCTCAGCCAAAGATATGGCCTCGCCTCCCAGGGTTTTGGATAGCTCTATTGCACGTTCAAGGGTCCTGTTGGCCACCTTTAGCTCTGAGATACCATTTGTTATTAAATGTTGTGCTGCAAGCTCAGCCATCTCGCCTGCACCAATAAGCATGGCACTTTTTCCAGAGAGGTCTCCAAATATCTTTTTGGCAAGTTCAACCGCTGCATAGCTAATGGAAACAGCTTGGCTTGCAATACGGGTTTCTGTGCGGATTTTTTTGGCCACTGAAAAGGCCTTATGCATGAGTTTGTTTAGTATTTGACCGGAACATCCTAGCTCGTGGGCTGTCCTATATGCACTTTTTAGTTGGCCAAGGATCTGTGGCTCTCCAACGACCATGGAGTCAAGGCTTGATGCAACCCTGAAGACATGCCTTATTGCTTCCTTCCCTTTGTAAATATAAGTGCTTTTTAAAAAGTTTTCCGTGGGAACCTGTGCCACCTTGGTCCAGATATCAACAATTTCGTCCTTGGCACTGGAATAGTCCTTTACACCTGCAATGACCTCTACCCGATTACAGGTTGAGAGAAATACCACCTCCCTCACAGAGGGTAATTCCCAAAAAAGCTTTATTGGAGGGTTTTCCATTTGGTTTAAGGCAAGCCTTTCCCTTACCTCAACAGGTGCTGTTTTGTGGTTTACTCCAATAACTAATATCTCTTTTGAAGGCATATCAAGAGGCATAGGAATGTGCACCAGGAAGAAAATAGGTTACTCCAATAAAGGTAAATAAAAGGGCCAAAAATCCAATTATGGTCATATATGCACTTCTTTTGCCACGCCAACCTACAGTGAGCCGTTGGTGCAAAAGCGCAGCATAAAGGAGCCATGTGATGAGGGACCAAGTTTCCTTTGGATCCCAACTCCAGTAAGCTCCCCAGGCCTTTTCTGCCCAGATGGAACCTGTAATTATTCCAAGGGTTAAAAAGGGAAACCCTATCTTAAGACATTTTTCAGCCATGGTGTCAAGGGTTTGAAGAGACGGAAGCCTTTTAAAAATTGCTCCGAGACGCTTTTTCTTTATTTGCCTCTCCTGAATTAGATACATAATAGATATGCAAAAGGACATGGTCAAAAGGGCGTAGGAAATAAGGCTTATGGAGGCATGAATAGGCAACCAGTAGCTTTGAAGGACAGGGGGAAGAGGTAATATCTTTTTAGGCTGTATAACTGAAAGTATAGTTACAAGGGTGATAATTGGACTAATAAAGGCCCCAAGGGCCTTAAGTTTGTGTCCCATCTGAAATAGTAAAAAGGCAAGGCATAGTGCCCAGGCCAAAAAGGAAAAGACCTCATGAAAACTGACTATTGGAGGGTGTCCTGATGACATCCACCGAAGTAGAATGCTCAAGGTATGGATAAAAAGACCCGCCCAGAGAAAGTAGGTTGCGAATTTTTCAACATCCTTTCTAAGGGTTATAAGATTAACCAGAAAGCCAGCAGTAGCTAAAATATAGGCTATCAAGGTCAAGTGGAGCAGAAATTCAGTCATTTTCTCCTAAAATGTTTTTCAGATTATTTATATCTTCATCACAAATTTCTTTGGCCCATCTATGGATTCTGGCCAGATCGTTTTCTTTTATCCATTTTATACAGTCAAAGTTTATGAGCCCTTCCAATCTCTTTTTCTTTTCATCTCCTTTAAATTTTTTGATAATTATTTTTCTTAGGTACCCAATTAACGAAAGATAAGTGCTCCATTCGGGGTCAAATTCATCCTGAAGCCTTTTTCTTAAAGCCCTTGAAAGACCAGGGCTTTTGCCAGATGTTGATATTGCAATAGAAAGATCCCCTCTTTTTACCACTGATGGGACTATAAAACTACAAAGTTCAGGCCTATCCACTACATTACAAAAACAGTTGTTCTTACATGCCTCTTCATAGACCTTTTTCTGAGTCGAAACATCATCAGTTGCCGCAATAACAAGCCATGCCCCTTTTAAATCCCCTGATTTATACCTTCGGGCCCTATAGGAAATGGCCCCTTTTTTAAAAAGTTCATTTAGGCCGCTGGTGAGATTTGGACTTATAAGTTCAATTTTAGCCTTCGATGGCAAAAGGGCCTTGACCTTTCTTTCAGAAACCTTGCCTCCTCCTATAATTACAACCTTTTTGCCTTCAAGATTGCAAAAAATAGGTATATAAAAGGGTGTTTTATCGTTTTGAAATTGATACATGGGACTATGATAGCAACAGGGGTCTTTTGAGGCAATGTCTCAAGGGGTAATTCATGGATGGATGCTACTTGTTGTTTTTCTCCCGAGCTTTCATGATGGCCTTTAGAAATGGGTTCTCATCACCTTTCATATTGGTGGGGAATTTGAATATTTGAGGACGTTTTGAATGTTTTTTATCCTTTTTTTTCTTCTTGGAATGAGTGGAAGAAGAATGTGAAATTGCCGATTTTGGCCTTGGAGTTGCCATAGCAACTGGTCTTGAAGAGCTTCTTTCCTTTTTGTTAGTTCCAAATACCTTCAAAAAAGCCTTTTCCTTGCCACGTAAAAAAAAGACTCCATTATCTGTAATATCTTCAACCTTCCAGCCATCTACCAGATCTCCTATGCTAACCTTTCTGTATTCCTTATCCTTGGAGCTTAAAGGTTTTAAAAAAGCCTTCTTTTTAGAGCCTGAAATTATAACCCCATAAATTGCATAATCCTTTTCAAGTTCTGAACTAGATGCGGCGCCATTGGAGTCATCTGCTGTTTTTTCCCCATTTCCCCTTTCAGGGTCAAAGGGATTCTTTTCTATGATGATATTATATCTATAGTTTGCCCCAATGGCCTTAGGATTGAAGTAAAAAAAGCCCAAAAGGGCTAGGGAAAGTGAAACTACACTAATAGTTGCCCATTTCCCCACTTTCATCTTGCATGGGGTTATTCGATCTTTTTTCATTTTCTCTAAGTATTCTTTTTTCTTCAAGCATCCTTTTAAGGCTATGGACCTTTGTGGCAAATTCTCTCGTTATGCGGTCCGCCTCAGCTCGTGTCCGAATTACGTGAGGAGTTAAGATAAAAATCAACTCCTTTTTTTCCTTTTTTGTCCCCTTTGAGCCAAAAAGATAACCAAGAACAGGAATATCTTTAAGGACGGGTATTCCTGAGTGGACCTCAGTATATTGGGTGCTCATGAGACCGCCCATAAGAATATGCTGTCCATCTCGAGCTATGATATAGGTGGTTGCCTTTCTGTTTGTGATTCTTGGCGATGTAATTCCGGCTGTCGCCTGATCATTTACCTTGCTGACTTCTTGGGTGACTTCCATTCTTACAAGGCCACTATCGTTTATAAAGGGTTTTACTTGTAGGATAATACCTGTCTTTCGATATTGTACACCCTGGGTCTTTACTCCTCCTGAGGAGATGGTTGATTCCGATAAGGTAGGTACGTCTTCACCAATCTCAATGCGGGCTTCCTGGTTGTCAGCGGCAATGATGTTAGGGGCAGAAAGGATGTCAACATCTGTATTTTCAGCAAGAAGATGTATAAGTGCCCTTAGGGTTCCGTCTCCATCATAGAGGGCGTAGGTAAAACCTGGGAAACCCTTTCCAAGGGGCGTGTCTTGAGTAATAAATTTTCCAGCATCGAGCATCATGTTGGCATTATAGGGGGATCCGCTGATGTTTATCCCTTTATTTTCTATAAACCACTCAACTCCATATTTTACATCATTAGTTAGAGATACCTCTGCAATGAGGACTTCAATGAGAACCTGTCTAGGAACAATGTCAAGCTTTTTTAAGACATCTCTAATAATTGCATAATCCTTTGGTCTTGCTTTAAAAATCAGGGAATTATTTGTTTCATCGGCTATGATTTTAACCTCTCCAGAAAGCTCGCCAGTTGATAATGATTTTTGGTCTTTCTTTTTGACTTCTCTCCTAACAAGGACACGTCTATTCTTGGAACTTGATGAAGCTTCCCCATAAAGTTCATTTAATATTTCTGCAAGTTCTTTTGCCTTGCCATTTTGCACAAAATAGACATATACCTTGCTTCCGCTTCCAAGTTGCCCCTGGTCCAGCTCATGAACCCACCTTGCCACCTGATCCATGACCTTTTTCCATCGTGTAACCACCAAAAGGGCATTCAAGGTCTTTAAGGGTATGATCTTTATTCCAGTAGTGTCAATTCCAGGCCTTTTATAAAGGATGCGGGCAGAGAATATACTTTCAAGATCCTTGGCAAGATTTTCTATATCGGCATTTTCCAAGGTGAAAAGTTTCCAATAGACATTTTTAAATATGTTTTCATCAAGGATTGACAGAACCTTGCTGACCTTAGCCACATTTTCTGCAGTATCGGAAATGATAATGCTGTTGCTGCTTGTGACTGGGATAAGAACTGCACCTGGGGACACCAGGTTTCTCAGGTTGCTTACAGCATGGACCGCAGAAAGATACTCGAGCTGAATAACCCTTATCACATCCCCTGGCCTTTGAGGAGGAACCTTCGTTTCCACATAGCCTCCAAGCTTCGGGCTATTGGCCTTTCTGACCACCTTGTATAATCCATGAACCCCTGGAGTTATAGCAAGGCCCTGCATTTGAAGTACAGAGTTGATGAGGTCAAGGAGTTCCTTTTTGCTATATCTCCCCTTAATATGAACGGATATTGTTCCTTTTATGGCAGGTTCTACCACAAAGTTAAGGCCAAGAATGTCGCCAAGAAGTTGATCTAGGACAGGGTAAATGTCCATATTGTCTAGGGAGATTTCAATATCCCTCTTTTCCCCAGGCTTAGCCCCCTGGTATGGAGAAATTATAAGAGGAGGGTTATCTTCTTTATCCTGAGGTGCAGCTGTAGTTTGTGAAAAGCCATTTCCCACTAGACAAATGGTCAATAATAAAGCTATGGTTCCTATGATTATACTTTTGTTTCCTTTCATTGGTTTGCCCTATCTCCCAAAAATAGTGCTTCTACTTCAAGATTTACTCTAAGTTCTTTTTCCTTACCCCTCATAGTTGATACATTTATGTTGTTTATCCTTTGAAGCCTTTTGTCAGAATAAAAGTCTTCCAAGAAATGTACCAATTTTACTATATTTGTTTTTAGATTAAAAATTGCTACAGCAAGTTTATAACTTCTCCATTTCCTTGGCCTACCGCTTCTATAGACAAGAACATTTATGTCATTCTTAGATGCCTTTTTTAAAAAGGAATCCTGGATATTTGTAGCAACCATCTGAATGGTGTCTCCTGGTACAAGGCGTCCTTTTAGCTGTTCCAATTTCTTTTTCTCAAGGGAAAGGGTCTGATCTATATTTTTTAGACGGTTTATTCTCCTTTTTAACCGGCCTATTTTTAATTCTTGGGACTCAATATTTGTCTTTTGAAGCTCAATGCGTGATTCTATTGGCGAATACAAGAGGGCATACCAGGCAATAAAAATAATTAAAAGGGCGCCATATCTTACCAGAGGAGGCTGTCTTTTAAGGTTCAAAAAGGAGATGTCCATAGTCAATTTCAATTAATGATTAATGGGTCATTTTAATGTTAATTCTACTGTATATCTTTCTTGTCCATTCCGATTTTTTGTAACTGGGGAGGCAAGTTTTACCTGGGAAAAGAGTCTGCTTTTCCGCCATGCCTCCATGGTTTGCACTGCATAACCTCCTTCTGCAGAGATGCGTAGTTTATTGTCTCTTAAGGTTAAATATTTTATCCATGCATTTTTAGGGGTCTTTTCTGCAAGTTCCTTTAAGACATCAAGGAAATTAGGCCGTTCCTTTAAAAATGCCTTGAGATCGCCTTGAAGGGCCCTGATCTTTTGAAGTTCTTCATCCTTCGATTTTAGCGGCTTATATTTTTTTTCAAGAACAGTAATTATTTCTTGATTTTTTTTTGCAGTAAAACCTAGCTTTGTGAGTTTAAAAAGTCTTAGTCCAGAAAAGGCAAAAAGTATTGTTATTAGTCCTACAAGCAAGATCTGATAGGTATCAATTCTAAGAGATAGAGGCCTTTTCCGTGGCCCTGGTTTAAAGGATATTTGGGGATAGGAGGAAGTTCCAAGGATTGATGCAGAAAGGCCTAGGGTCCACTTTTTTAAACCAAGTATGCCTGTATTTTCAATTTTTGGCAGGCCTTTAAGCAAAAGTTTTTGATCCAATGTGTCACCAAGACCTTTTTCAAGGGGTATTACAGGTGTATTTTCTCCGTATTTAGCGGTAATAACGTCAAGGTTATTTAGAAAATGGCTTCCTTCCCAAAAGGAAGGGCCATGGAGATTTACAACTTTTTTTTCCTCTTCCCTTTGAAGGCTTATGCATGGGAAGGACATTTCTGATAGCTTTCTAAGAAGTATGTCTGTACCAAGTGAACAAGGGCTTATACAGAAAAGGCTCTTTTGATGGCCTGTATTTTTTATTTCTTCTAAAATGGAATCAATAAAGGGTCGTTTACAATAGGCGAGAAGTACCGTTGATATACCATTTCTTTCATAGGAAAAACAGTCATAATATATCTTTTCGGGGGGAATGTGAGAATGGACGTTTATTGATATTTTTACTGCATTTTCAGCCTCTTCTGGGGTAAGGCCAGGAAATTTCAGTTCTCTTAAGTAATATTTGGTCCTTGGAATGGCTACGGAGATTATTCTAGATCGCTTAGGACTGATTTGTGCTAAAAGCCCCCTAAGCCTTTCTGCATCGTTTTTTCCAGGTACTTTCGTAAATAAAGGGGGGGTTGATCTTTCCCATCCTTTAAAAGACCTTTTTAGTAATTCATACTCGATCTGGTGTTCACCAAGATAGATGCCTAGAATTTCCTTTTTAAGCACTATGCACCTCAAGTGGGTATTATGGTTAAATTCTTGGTGCCTGTCCCCAGTAAACCAGCCTGAATCCTAACTTACTTCCAGTTTCCTTTTTAAAAAATATTTGATAACAGCTTTGATAGGCACAAGCCTTAAAACGCAAGGTGCCTAATCCATTTGCTTCTTTAAAATATTCTTTTTCTAATATGTCAATAAGTGGCTTGGGAGCTGCCTCTGATATCAATTTGTCAGTGCCATTATATATGGTAAAGAGGTCCTTAATGCCACCTGTCCAGGTAGTCATTTCTTTTTCCTCATCTCTCTCTTTCCAGTCCAAGGGTCCCCAATAAAGGTCTGGGCTTACCCCTTTTACTAAAAGAAGTTGATCAAGAAGTATAAATTTACTGTCTGATGGTTCATAAGAAGGCCTTAAAGACAAATAATAGTCCTTTTCAGCTCCATTTGTCCTTTCATCCTGGTCGTTGTCTTTCCAGTCTAATATAGAATCGGAAAGGATTTCTCCGTCTTCTTTTCCTAAAAGCCCTTGAAGGGCCATTTCAATCATTTCATCTGGGGCCTTATTCAGGTCTATTTTCCCCCGTTCATCTTCAATACTAAATTTAAGGTTCTGTCCACCAATGGAAATTTTATAAAGGGTTCCATCTGGAACAATAAATTGATCCTGATTTTCCTCTTCCTGGCCAAAAGGCTTTATATGTGGAGCAATTACCAAAAGAGCTGAATTTATGGCAAGTTTTGCCCTTAAGAGGTTCCATGGATTAAAGCCAAGGTTTCTTTTAAGGGTTGTCTCCAGGGTAAAGTAGCCTCCAATCATGGATAAAAATGCAATTACCCAAAGAACAAGTATTAATACAGCACCTTTTTGTGTCCTTAAGATCATAGTATCCCTACAGGAATTACATGCCAATTTTGTTCAAATTTTTGGTCCTTAAATTTTATCTTGATGGCGATTTCACTGGGGATCGGGCCAAAACCTGGATGTTCCTTTGGCCAATCGGAAACATCCACATTCTCATCAAGAAGAGGGGGTCTAAAGGCGAACTCGAGCTCTTCTATCCCCTTTATCTCATCAATTATCCATCCTTCGTCCAATAATTTTTGGGGGTGTTGGCCTAAGAAATCCTTTGAGATTTTTTGTTTAAGGTCAAAGGGCTTGGTTAATATTTTTTGAGCATAAATAATGCCCTTATTTTCATCATCGTAGGCATAAATCACCTGAATAACTCCCCCTTGAGAAAGGCCTGATGGGGAATAGGTGGTGGTAAAGGAAATCATGTCCGAATCACCAAAGAAATAGGAAAAGCCAGATAGTGAAGAACCTGTTTTTTCAATAATGTTTTCAAGTTGTCTATAAAGAAGGCCTTCAATTGCAGCCTCTGGGAAGAAATTTTCGTTTCCAGCCTTTATTCTTGTGTAGGCATTTATTCCGCTTCTTAGTGCCAAGGACAGGACAACAATCAAAAGTGCCATGAGTGTGATGGAAACTAGTACTTCAAGGAGTGTAAAGCCTTCTATAGAGCCTTTTTTTTTCATAGCCCCTTTATCTTGTTTTTATCTATCCAGAAGTTCAAAACAAACGCTCTTTTTCCACTAGGTGTAAGGAGCCTTAATACAATTTCCCTGGCATTTTCTGCCTTTATTTGCCTAACTTCTCCAGATGGAAGGGTTATCTTAGTCTCTACATCTCTTGTTTCAACAGAATAAGACCAGCCCTTTGCCCACTCTAGCTCCCCCGATGCTTCTTGAGGGAAGCTATTTCGTATGTTCCATGTATCGATAAGTCTTGTAGCTATCTGGGCAGCCCTTTGGGCTTCTAGCCCACGAAAGGCCTGGGAATGTCCTTGGGCAAAAAGGGCCATGACCACGCCTATTGCTATGGCTGTTATGGCCGTTGCCACCAAGACTTCCATTAAAGTGAAACCACATTGATTAGCCAGATTTGATTTCATGGTAGATATAGGCCCAGATGCGTCCAATGGTAAAAAGATCATTTCTTCCATTTTCCCAGTTAAGCTCAAGCTCTCCTCCACTCGAACTTCCATCAGGGTAAAAAGTTATGGCAAAGACACCATTTTCAAGTTCAATGATCTTATCCCCCTTTATTTCCAAAGACTTGGGAATATCCTGTAGTTTTTTCCCTTTAATGCCAAAGGCCCTTTTTTCGCCATCAATAATAAAATTGACAGGGCGTCCTGTGCCAATGGCTCTGTTTCTTGCATTTAAAAGCCCTTTTCTAAAGTCATAAACAAATCTTTTTTCTTTACTCTTAAATATTCCGCTTGAAACCGAAATAAAGACCATTGAACTCATTAGCCCAATCAAAACAAGGACAACTATGAGCTCAAAAAGGGTGAAGCCTGCCTGATTTTTAAAAGGAAACATCATTTATTCCAAAAATTGCCATGAGCATGGAAAAGATTATCCCACCTATAACAATGCCCATTAAAACTATCGTTATAGGTTCTAACATGGATAAAAAGACCTTGGTGTCTGACTGAATTTCTTCTTCAAAGTCGTCTGCTATCTTTAATAACATTTTGGCCAATGATCCTGTTTCTTCGCCAACAGAAACAAGGTGAATCATAAGGGAGGGGAATATGTTAGAGTGTTTCATCAAAAGACTTAGGCTTTTACCTTGTCTTACCCCTGTGTAAAGCCTTCTTATTGCATCCTTTATCAGGGTGTTATTTACCACATCAGAAGAAAGGCTTATGCCCTTAAGAATGGGTATGCCACTTTCAAGAAGGGTTCCAAGGGTTCTTGAGAATCGAGATAGCTCCATCTTTTTTACAAAAGGACCTATCAAGGGAAGGGTAATCTTTAATCTGTCAACAGTTTGTCTTCCCTCAGGGCGAGAAAGATAATATTTGAGTCCAAGAAAAAGGACTATTATCAAGAGGAATCCCAGCCACCACCACTTCTGGAATAAAAGGCTCACATCCAGGATCATCCTGGTCATAAAGGGCATTGGCTGATTGAGATCTTCAAAGATCTGTCCAAACTTTGGAACCACAAAGATGACTAGTATTAATATGGACAAAAGGCCAACTGTTGCCAGTATGGCAGGGTAGATAGAGGAAGAGATAATAAACTTTTTAATTTGCCTTGTCCTTTCCAAAAATTCACCAAGGCGCCTTAAGACCGAAGGCAAAACCCCTCCGAGCTCTCCCACCTTGACCATATTCACGTAAAGGTTATCAAAAACGTCCCTATGTAAAGAAAGGGCCTCTGAAAGGGTTTTGCCACCGTGGATGGCATCCTTTAATTCCTTTATGAGAGCTTTTAGCTCCTCTTTTTCCGAGGCGTCAGAAAGAATTACAAGACTTCTTTCAAGTGGAACCCCTGCCTCCAGAAGGTCTGCAAGCTCCGTGGTAAAGTAAAGAAGGTCATCCAGTCTAATGCGCTTTTTCCCAATTTCGAAGATGGCCTCAAATGAATGCAGCTTTTTGACATAAATTGGTTGAAGACCCTTAGAGAGGAGGTGGTCTACTACTTCTTTTTGGTTTTGAGCGCTTTTCGTCCCCTTGGTGCGCTTTCCCCTTTGATCAACAGCTTCAAAGGAAAAGTCAGGCATTAATTAGTTACCCTCATTACCTCTTCAAGGGTTGTTATGCCGCTTGCCACCTTGAGGAGCCCATCTTGTCTTAAGGTCTTCATTCCGTTTTCTTGGGCTTTTTTAGAAATGGCGCTTGAATTTTCTCCATTTAAGATAAGGGCTGGGATGCCATCATTTACTTCCAGAAGTTCATAAATTCCTGTTCTTCCCGAATAGCCTGTATTGGCACAACTTGGACAACCTTTTCCTCTCCATTGTTTAACCGGTATTTGATCTTTAGAAACTCCAAGAGCTGAAGCAGTTTCGTCAAGGAGACCTTCTGGGAGTAGATATTCCTCTTTGCAGTTAGGGCAAATTTTTCTAACAAGCCTCTGGGCCATAACCGCCAGGAGACATGATGAGATAAGGTATGGCTCTATCCCCATTTCTTCAAGTCTTGTTATGGCACTTGCAGCATCATTTGTGTGAAGGGTAGAGAAAACCAGGTGGCCAGTAAGGGCAGATTGAACTGCAATTTCTGCAGTTTCGCTGTCTCTTATCTCTCCAATAAGTATGATGTCTGGGTCCTGTCTTAGGATTGTCCTCAAAGCAGAGGCAAAGGTAAGACCAATGCTTGATTTTACTTGTATCTGGTTTATTCCCTCAAGCTGGTATTCAACAGGGTCCTCAACAGTCACGATCTTTTTTTCTGGGCTGTTTATGCGGTTCATCACGCTATAAAGGGTGGTGGTTTTACCGCTTCCTGTTGGCCCGGTCACAAGAATCATTCCATAGGGGCGTCTTATTAGATAGTCGAATTTCTCTAGAACCTTTGGTGTTATTCCCAGGGATTCAAGTTCAAGCTTTACCTCTTCCCTGTTTAAAAGTCTCAGAACAATGCTTTCTCCAAAGATGGTGGGAAGAGATGAGACCCTGATATCAATCTCCCTTCTCCCATCCTTTACTTTTATCCGTCCGTCTTGAGGTAGCCTCATCTCGGCAATATTCATCTTTGCCATGAGTTTAAGGCGTGATGTAATGGCAGGCTGAAGCTTTTTTGATACAGTCTCTATGTCGTGAAGGACTCCATCTATCCTGTACCGAATCTTTAAATGGTCTCTAAAGGGCTCAAAGTGGATATCGGAGGCCCTTACTTCAAGGGCCTGGTTTATAACGTGATTTACAAGCCTCACCACCGGCGCTTCAGTAGCAAGGTCTCTTAATTGTTCAGGATCATCCCAGAGCCCTTCATCCATGGAGGATTCTGTCTCTTCTTCGTGTGCCTCCATGTCAGATTCTGCTTCGTACCACCGATAAATGGTCGAAAGTATATCTTCTTCAGAGGCTCTAAGGGGCTCGACCTTTCTTTGGTAAACATCTTCCAAAAGTTCAACTAGATAGAGGTCTGAAGGGTCTGACATGGCAATAATTATTTTGTCATCCGCAACCTCAAGGGGTAAAACCTTCCATTGCTGCATCTGCTGAGGTGTAAGGCCATTGACTATTGGGGGTTTGTCAGGAAAATCGTGGGCGTCAATGGTCCTGAACTTTAAAAGGATACTATCATTATCCCTGTTTTCAGGGTCATCCTTTAGCTGGTTTTTATTTTCTTGATTTCCCTTTAAAAAGGGGGCTAGTTTGTTGCTAATATCTAGTAATGGCATTGCTATTTCCAGCTGACAATATCGGCATCCTCTCCTTCACCGCCTTCCTGACCGTCTCTCCCATAACTGTAAAGATCATAGTCCCCATGTTCACCCGGACTTTTATAAACATAATCTCTTCCCCAAGGATCCTTTGGGACAGGCTTTGGAAGATATGGGCCAGACCAGTTTGGAAGATCATCGGGTTTTTCCCGAAGGGCTTGAAGTCCTTCTTCAGTGGCCGGATATCGACCATTATCAAGTCTAAATTCATCAAGTGCCTGTCCCAAAAGTTCAATTTGGGCCTTGGCAGTTTTTTGTTTGCTTGCGCTCAGTTTTTTAAAAAATTTTGGTGCCACTAAAGAGGCCAAGAGCCCAATAATTATGACGACTACCAATAATTCTATTAAGGTAAACCCTTTTTTATTTAAAACTTTATTCTTTTGTCGCTTCTTAAGCATTAGTTTTCTCCAAGTTAGATTTTTTTACGACTTATAAATTTTAAACAAATATAACATAAATCAAAAATGGTGCATACCCAGATAAAATATTACCCTTGATGAATTTAAAAAATAATTGAATCATCATTCATTTTTTCTTGACTTTCCTATTTTAAAGTGATATTTTTCACGTAGCTTAATTTAAAAAATATAATATTTTTCGCAACTTTTAGGCTTTGTTTTATTTTGCTGCCAAAAATTTTTGTTGATTTGCTGGGCGGTTTGTGATAGACATTGAATCATCATTCATTTCAGCCCTTCGGCTGAGAGAGGAGGAAGGGCATGATGAGCGGTTTTGAAACCATCGTCATGTATCTCGGGATGTCATTGCTAGTTGTACTGGCAATGATTGGTATTTCGGCTGCCCTCGGTCCATTCAGGCCAAAGCCAAGAAAGGCTACCACCTATGAATGTGGTGTTCCGCTTCTCGATCCTGCAGAAAAAAGATATGATGTAAAATATTATCTTGTTGCAGTCCTTTTTCTCGTCTTCGATCTTGAAACAGTTCTCATTTATCCAATAGCTGTCAGGTACAAGGCCCTTGCTCATATAGGATGGGGAGTGTTTTTTGAGGTTTTTATATTTGTGGCCGTGTTGCTGGCAGGTCTGTTATACGCAATTAAGAAACGCGCCATTGAATGGGAGTAGGAGGCATTTATGGGTCTTCAGGCATATACCGGCCCCGGGTGGCTTTTGACTAAGGCTGAACAGCTTATAAATTGGGGGAGGAGTAGGTCTCCTTGGCCCCTTCCTTACGGAACAGCCTGTTGTGGCATTGAGATGATGTGTGCCCTGGCGGCATCCTATGATATGGCACGGTTTGGTGCAGAGCGCCCAAGTTTTTCGCCACGTCAGGCGGATGTTCTAATTGAAGCCGGAACGATTACAAAAAAAATGGTACCTGTTTTAAGGCGCATTTACGATCAGATGGCAGAGCCCAAGTGGGTAATTGCAATGGGAGCCTGTGCCTGTACTGGGGGAGTCTTTCGCACCTACTCCACACACCAGGGAATCAGTGACGTAATACCCGTGGATGTTTATATACCTGGCTGTCCACCAAGGCCTGAGGGCCTTTTGTATGCACTTCTTAAGTTGATGGACAAGATACAAAAAGATCATCCACTGCGTAAGCAGGTGGTTGAGGCATTGGGGGGCTAGAGATGGGCCTCAAGGAAAAAGTTCAAGACCTTCTTGGCAACGATATCCTCGATATTGTGGAGTATAGGGGGGACTTAACCATTGAAGTCCCGAAATCCAAAAATGTTAAAATTCTTAAGGCCTTGAAGGAGGCAGAGGGTCTTCAATTTGATTTTTTGGTGGATATTGTAGGGGTAGATAATTCTGCCCTCTATGAAAAAAAGAAGGCCAAGAAGAAAAAGCCAAAGGGGGATGAGGAGGCAGAGGAAAAAGAGCCTGTAGAAGAGGGGCCACCTCCGCCAAGGTTTGAGGTTATCTATTTGCTTTTGGCCTTAAGTACTAATGAAAGATTAAGGGTGAAAATAAGGGTTTCAGAAGATGATCTTGAGGTAGATTCAATAACAGGTCTTTGGCGTGGTGCAAACTGGCCCGAACGTGAGGTTTATGACATGTTCGGTATAAGGTTTAAGGGTCATCCAAATCTTAAGAGACTTCTTATGTGGGAGGGTTTTCCTGCTCATCCTCTCAGGAAGGATTATCCCCTTGAAGGACAGGGTGAGCAGAGAGACTTTGATGATTGCAGATTCTTCTAAAGAGGAATTTTCAATAGACTAGTCTTTATTAAATGCCACCTGAGGAGGGATGTTGTGGCAAATAATAATAATGCCCCTATTACTGGCGATTATGTAACCATAAACATTGGCCCGTCCCACCCTGCAATGCATGGTACGCTTAGGGTGGTATGTAAAACCGATGGTGAAACTATTGTAGAGGCCATCCCGGAAATCGGCTACCTCCATAGAGGGGTTGAAAAGCTTGGAGAAAATCTTACCTATCATCAGTTCATTCCAATTACAGACAGGCTCAACTACTGTAGCGCAATTGCCAACAACGTTGCCTATGAAAAGGCCGTTGAAAAACTTTTAGGTATCGAAATACCAGATAAAGCCAAGCTCATTCGTGTCATAATGAAAGAGCTTGCAAGGATTGCGGACCATCAGGTCTGTGTAGGTATCCTTGGAGTCGATCTTGGAGCATTTACTCCATTCTTCTATCTTATCATTCAGCGTGAAGAGATATACGACATATTTGAGTGGTACAATGGGGCACGTTTGACCAACACCTTTGGAAGAATTGGTGGAGTTAATGCGGACCTACCGGAAATCTTTCATACCAAATGGCCGAAACTTAAAGACACCATCAGAAAGGCAAATGACGAGACTGATAAGCTCCTTACTCATAACCGTATTTGGATGGATAGGACCATAGGAGTCAATCCCTTCTCTCCTGAAGATGCGCTTGAGTATGGCTTTACAGGTCCGTGTTTAAGGGCAACTGGCGTTAAAAGGGACCTAAGAAAGGATGAGCCCTATTATTTTTATGATAAATTTGACTTTGAAGTTCCAGTTGGAAAGCACGGGGACGTATTCGATAGATATTATGTCCGACTCATGGAGATGGAGCAGTCCATTAGGATAATTGACCAGGCCTATGCTATGTATAAGGAACTGCCGCCAGATGCTCCACTTATGGCAAAGGTTCCAAAGATTATAAAGCCGCCAGAGGGAGAGATATATTCTGCCATTGAATCCCCCAACGGGGAACTGGGTTTTTTCATAAAGAGCGATGGAACTGATAAGCCCTATAGAATAAAGATTAGACCTCCATGTTATATGGTTTATCAGGCCTTTCCTGAGCTTGTCAAAGGGGAGATGATAGCTGATACAATTGCCTGTTTGAGCAGTCTTAACATTATTGCGGGCGAGCTCGACAGGTAAGGAGGCAACCTTATGGACAATTGGGTTATTGCACTAATAAAGGTTGTATTTATTTGGACATGGACACTTCTAATTGCAACCTTGATGACATGGGTTGAACGTAGGGGCTCTGCCATGATGCAAGATAGGCTTGGCCCAAACAGAGCAGGCCCTTTTGGTCTATTTCAGCCCCTGGCCGATGGTATAAAGCTCTTTACCAAGGAGGATATTATCCCAGAAAAGGCCCATAAGATACTCTTCAGTCTTGGTCCTATTTTATTTGCGCTTCCAGCCTTTTCTGCCTATGCAGTAATACCCTTTGGCGATAAGCTCATAGTAAATGGGAAGGAAATAATCCTTCAGGTTGCCGATGTAAATGTTGGTTTCCTATATGTGGTGGCCCTGGGGGCCATGGCCGTTTATGGCATAGTCCTTGGAGGCTGGGGTTCCAACAATAAATATTCTATCTTGGGAGGGCTTCGTTCAACTGCCCAGCTTATTTCCTATGAGGTTCCATTTGGTCTGTCTCTGCTGGCTGTCGTTCTCGTCTATGGCACATTCAGTCTAAGAGAGATTTCCTTGGTCCAGCAAGGAACCTTCCTTGGCTTTTTGCCTAATTGGGGAATATTCAAGCAGCCTCTAGGGTTTATCCTTTTCATCGTAACTGCCTATGCCGAAGCCAACAGGGTTCCCTTTGACCTTCCTGAGGCAGAAAGTGAAATTGTTGCCGGATATCATACTGAATACGGTTCCATGAGGCTTGGTCTTTATCTTTTCGGCGAATACGTGAACATGTACACCTTGGCTGCACTCATGGTCACCCTCTATTTTGGTGCCTGGCATTTGCCATACATCGATATGAGTAAGTTCCTAGGGCCCGTTTCCTATGGAATCGCAAGTTTTCTGGTGTTTTTTCTAAAGACAGCCTTTTTCCTGTGGCTGTTTGTTTGGGTCCGTTGGACAGTGCCAAGGTTTAGGTATGATCAGGTTATGGGGTTGGGTTGGAAGGCCCTTATACCCCTGGCTTTGGTGAATCTTTTTATAACCGCCCTTTGTATTCAGTTAACAGTTTAGGCTGGAGCAGATCATGGCAAAACCAGTAGTCAAAAAAGAATATACCTTCTTAGAAAGGATTTATCTCTGGGAGATAGTTAAGGGGCTAAAACTTACCTTCAAGCATTTTACCTTTAATTTTAAAGAATCCTTGAAAAAAGGTCCTCATACGGTACCTACTTGTTGGCAATATCCTGAAGACAGGCGACCAATTGCCCCTGTTTTCAGGGGTGCCCACATGCTTTGCCTAGACGATGAAGGCCGTGAGCTCTGTGTTGGTTGCGGTATGTGTGCCCGTGCTTGCCCTGCAAAGTGCATAACAGTAAAGCGTGGTAAACCTGCTGAAGGTGAAGAGGGCAAATACGCTGGAAAGACAATGAGCGCTGAATTTACTATAGACATGCTTCGTTGCATCTTCTGTGGATTTTGTGAAGAGGCCTGTCCAAAGGGTGCAATTCAGCTCGGTCAGGAATACGAGCTTGCTGAATATACAATGGATGCCTGCATTTATGATAAAGAGCGACTTCTGGCCAATTTTCAAAAGGCCAAGGCAGAAGGAAAGCTCAAGCCGCCCAAAAAACCGGTTCCAGTTGCAGGAGGAGACAAAAAGGCTGGTGCAAAAAAGGTGGCAAAAAAGCCTGTAGCCACCGATGGGAAAAAGTCAAAAAAGGCTGCTTCAAAGCCACAGGCTGAGGAAAAGAAGGCGTCAGAAACCAAAAGGGAAGAAACTTAAAAGACAACCTAGGAAAGTTAGTTTTACCAGGGAGAGGTCAATGGATATCTATTTTATAATCTTTGCAATAATGGCACTAGGCGGCGCACTTTTTACCATTACTGCCAAGGACGCACTTCCAAGTGCCCTTGGTCTTTTAACAGTATTTATTGCCCTTTCTGCCCTTTATTTGCACCTACATGCGCCACTTATAGCCATTTTTCAGGTGACCATCTATGCAGGTGCCATATTGGTACTGGTGGTTTTTGTGATCATGCTTCTTATGACCCCAGATGAAAAGCTAGAGGCAGCACAAAAGAATATGGCCTATCGCATTATGGGTGCAGTTCTTGGAGCATATCTTACAGCTCTGACAGTTGTTGGAGTCAAAGGTATTAGCGAGTTAATTTCCGCAAATGAGTTGCCAGAAGGCTTTGGCCATCCGGGGCTTTTAGGAGATTTATTTTTCAAAAAATACCTGCTTCATTTTGAGATGGCATCGGTCTTACTCCTGGTGGCCTTAATAGCAGGTATTTATCTGGCCAAAAAGAGGATTTGATGGGGGCCATTATGGATCAATATGTGATACTTTCCTGTCTGCTTTTTGGAATTGGGGCAATAGGTTTTTTAACCCGTCGAAATGCTCTGATTTTATTCATGTCCGTTGAGCTAATGCTAAATGCCATAAATTTGATGCTAGTTAGTTTCTCCCATCAAAGGGCTGATATGTCCGGGCAGGTAATGGTTCTGTTCATATTTGCTGTTGCCGCCGCCGAAGTAGCGGTTGGTCTGGCTATATTGATTAGCTTATTTAAGCATATAAAGTCTGTAGATATAAACAAATTCAATCTACTGAAATGGTGATTGGGTAAAAGGGAAAAGGGATAAGACATGGAAAACTATATTTACCTGATACCGCTTTTTCCATTCCTGGGTTTTCTAATTAACGGGCTTTTTGGAAAAAAACTCGGAAAAGGCATAATATCCTTTATAGGGTGCACGACTATAGGTTTTTCCTTTCTAGTTTCGGTTTTCATATGGAAATATCTTTTGTCCCTGGAGCCGGAACACAGGGTTCTTACCCAGGTACTGTGGAAATGGCTTGCAGTTGGAAAGCTCAATGTGGAGGTCGGCTTTCTCATTGATCCTCTGTCCATGCTCATGATCCTGGTAGTTACAGGAGTAGGTTTTCTCATACATGTCTATAGCACAGGTTACATGTGGGATGACGAATCCTACTGGAGGTACTTTGCCTATTTGAACATGTTTGTCTTTTTCATGTCCCTTCTAGTCCTTGGAAGCAACTATTTGGTAATGTTTGTAGGCTGGGAGGGTGTCGGCCTTGCCTCATATCTTCTCATCGGATTTTGGTATCAAGGGATAGATAACGCCATAGCAGGTAAAAAGGCATTTGTTGTCAACAGGATTGGGGACTTTGGATTTGCCTTGGGCATGTTTCTTATGTTCTGGACCTTTGGCTCTTTATCATACTTAGATGTATTCCCAAAGGCCCTGCACATGTTTGAAAGCGGCGCCCTTGCCTTAAACTCACCTGTAATGGTTGCAATATGTCTCCTTCTATTTATAGGAGCAACCGGAAAATCTGCACAGATTCCTCTCTATATCTGGCTTCCTGATGCCATGGCGGGTCCCACTCCTGTTTCTGCATTGATCCATGCTGCCACAATGGTGACGGCAGGAGTTTATATGGTAGCAAGGACGAATATCCTTTATACCCTCGCTCCAACTGCCCTTCTTGTGGTGGCAGGCATAGCCTGTGCAACTGCCTTTTTTGCCGCTACCATGGGAGTTTTGCAAAATGACATAAAAAAGGTTCTTGCATATTCAACTGTTAGCCAGCTCGGATACATGTTTATTGGAGTGGGTGTTACTGCTTATTGGGCAGGCATTTTTCACCTCATGACCCATGCCTTTTTTAAAGCCTGTTTGTTTCTCTGTTCAGGTTCTGTAATTCATGCCATGAGCGGGGATCAGGATATGAGACACATGGGTGGTTTGGCCAAAAAGATGCCTATTACATATTTAACCATGCTCATTGCCACCTTGGCCATTTCCGGGCTTCCACCCTTTGCTGGTTTCTTTAGTAAGGATGAAATCCTTGGAAAGGCCTTTGTTTTTCCCTTCTATCCAGGTGCAGGTAAGGTTATATGGTTCATAGGTACTGTGGCTGCTGGAATCACGGCCTTTTACATGTTTCGCCTAATCTTTATGACCTTTCACGGTGAGTTTCGTGGCACAGAAGAGCAAAGGCATCACCTGCACGAATCACCTGCCAATATGACCGTGCCACTTGTCATATTGGCCATTCTCTCCATTGTTGGTGGATGGCTAGGTATTCCACATTTGATAGGAAAGCTCTTTGGCCATGTTCCAAATTTACTTGAAACATTTCTAGAGCCAGTATTTGAACACTCTAATGATATTGTGGCCTCAACTGCTGGAATTCACCATGTTCCAGAGGCAGCAGAGTGGAGTCTAATGAGTACCTCAGTGGTTGTAGCCATAATAGGTATTTCTCTCGCCTTCTATATCTATATTGTTCACGGCAAAGAGCTACCGAAGAAGCTGGCCGAAAAATATGCCTTCCATTATCAGGTCATTTACAACAAATATTATGTTGATGAGATTTACGAAGTCCTGTTTGTTCTTCCAATCTATTACCTCAGTATCTTACTCTGGAAGGTAGTGGATGCCTTTATGATAGATGGGATAGGCGTCAATGGCCCGGCATGGCTTGTTAAGAAGACATCAGCCGGCACGAGATTGGTTCAAAATGGCTATGTCCAGACCTATGGTGCATTCATGCTAGTTGGTCTGGTCTCAATAGTTTGCTTTTTCCTTTATAGATAGGCCATTTGAGGTACAGGAGAATTAAGGACTAAATAGAGGGCAAAGAAAAATAAAGAGGAGACAGGGGAGTCCATGAACGCGCCCATATTGACATACACAATCTTTTTACCACTTTTAGGAGTTCCGTTTATCCTGGCTGTTCCCCAAAAGGGAGAAGCAGGGAAGAACGTGATCAGGGGCATAGCCTTAGTAACAAGTATCCTGGTCTTTTTGGTTTCTCTTAGAATCTATTTTGACTTTGATGCCTCAATTGGAGGCTTCCAGTTTCTTGAAGATCATCAGTGGATATCGAGTTACGGTATTCATTATAAGCTGGGGCTTGATGGTCTTTCTTTTTGGCTGGTCCTTCTAACTACATTCTTAACGCCTCTTACTATTCTTTCGACCTGGAGAGCCATTGACAAAAGAGTAAAGGAATTTCAGGTCTCCATGCTGGTTTTGGAGACTGCTATGTTAGGTACCTTCATGGCTCTTGATCTCTTTCTCTTTTATGTCTTCTGGGAAATAATGTTGATCCCCATGTATTTAATAATCGGTGTATGGGGAGGTGAAAGAAGGATTTATGCGGCTGTTAAGTTCTTTTTATACACAGCTGTTGGTTCTCTTTTGATGTTGGTGTGTATTATCGGTCTTGTATATTTTCACCAGCAGCAGACAGGTGTAATGACATTTGATCTACTGAAACTCTATGGAACAAAGATTCCGCGTCTTTATGAAATACTCTTTTTCGCCGCCTTTGCGCTGGCCTTTGCCATTAAGGTTCCAATGTTTCCTTTGCACACGTGGTTGCCAGATGCCCACGTCGAGGCGCCTACTGCTGGCTCTGTCATACTTGCTGGAATACTTCTCAAGATGGGTACATATGGGTTTTTCCGTTTTGCAATGCCACTTTTTCCGCAGGGCTCTGCCTTTTTCACACCATTAATAATTACTCTATCTATTATAGGAATCATTTATGGAGCCCTGGTGGCAATGGTGCAGCCTGATATTAAAAAGCTTGTTGCCTATTCATCGGTATCTCACCTCGGTTATTGTATGCTTGGTCTTTATGTCCTCACAAGGCAAGGGGTTGAAGGCTCGGTGCTTCAGATGATAAACCATGGTATTTCAACTGGGGCATTGTTCCTTTTAGTAGGTATTGTCTACGAAAGGAGGCATACCAGGCTTATTAAGGAATATGGCGGGATTGCCAGGATAGTCCCGATTTATTCGACCATTTTCCTTATTGTAACTTTATCTTCAATAGGTTTCCCCACAACAAATGGCTTTATCGGTGAGTTCTTAATTCTTCTTGGTGCCTTTAAGGTGAATAAACTTGCTGCCGTTCTTGCTGCAACAGGGGTTATCCTCGGTGCAGTTTATATGCTTTGGATGGTCCAAAGGGTATTTTACGGCCAGGTAACCAATCCAAAAAATCTTACTTTGAAGGATATAAATTTTAGGGAAGTGGTATATATGCTTCCATTGTTAGTTCTTATATTTTGGATTGGTCTTTTCCCGAACTTCTTCCTGGACAAGATGCATACATCTGTGGATAAGTTCATCTCTCAAGTAAAAGTGGAAAGAACAGATTCGAATTCTCACCATCAGATGGCTAGGGCCTTTTTAAAGAACCATGAAACGAAAGTTGTTATTGCCAAGGAGTAGAGCATGAACGCATTAACATTTAGCTTTGACCTAGGACATCTTTGGCAGGTTTGCGGTGGCCAGTTAATATTGATTCTTGCCGGTATATTTTTGATATTTGTAGATATTTTTCTCTTAGATAAAGATGAGTCATGCAGGAATAAATGGCTGGGCTGGCTTACGGTGATAATCTTCGCCCTGACCATCGGACATCTCGCAAAGAGAGAATGGGGTCTTCACGATACAGTATTCATGGGGGTTTTTTCTGCGGATAAATTTAGCGTTTTTGTTTCCATAATCATGGTCATTTCCGGACTTTTGGCAGCCCTAATGAGTATAGGATATCTCAAAAACAACCAGGTAATGAAGGAGGAATATTATATCCTTCTTGTCTTTGCTGTTGCAGGTGCCGTAGGATTGGTCCAATCAGTGGATTTACTCATGATGTTTATCACCCTAGAGGTCATGTCCCTTGCCGTTTACGCCCTGGCAGCCTTTTTGAAAGATGATAGAACAAGTCAGGAAGGGGCCCTTAAATATTTTCTTTTAGGGGCTTTTGGGTCGGCCATGTTCCTTTTTGGGGTAGCACTGATCTTTGGGATTACAGGAAGTCTAAATATTACCAAGATAGCACAGAGCCTTTCTTCGGGACTTTACGAAAAGGCTCCGATACTTCTTGCCTTTGCCATGATAATGGCGGGTTTATTTTTTAAGATGGCAATGGTGCCATTTCACATGTGGACTCCTGATGTTTATGAAGGCGCACCTTCTGTGGTGACTGGTTTTATGGCTACCTGTGTCAAAGCAGCCGCCTTTGGAATCTTTATCAAAGTCCTTTTTGTCACATTCACGCCGATACTTAGCCAAAACGGTCAGCCAGATTTTTATTCCACTGTCAATCTTTCTGCTCTTGCCCCATACTGGAAACCTGTCATTTGGTGGCTAGCCCTTTTGACCATGTTCTTTGGAAATCTTATTGCTGTATCCCAGTCTAATATTAAGCGAATGCTTGCCTATTCATCAATTGCTCACGCTGGATACATGGCAGTAGGTATAATTGCTGCAAATGCAGATGGCAGAATGGGAGTCCTTTTTTACCTTTTTTCCTATACTCTAATGAATCTGGGTGCCTTTGGCGTGATTTATCTCATAGACGGAAGGGAAAGGGATGCCCAAACTCTGGATGATTACCGAGGAATTGGCTACAGGTATCCTACACTAGCATTTTTATTGAGCCTTTTTCTGATAGCAATGGCAGGCCTTCCACCAACTGCAGGTTTTATCGCCAAATTCTATGTCTTTTCGGCAGCTATTAAAGAAGGTTATTATCTCTTGGCCGCCCTTGGTGTTCTAACAAGTGTCATTGGGGCCTACTATTACTTAAAAGTCCTTTATATGATGTACATGAAAGAAGAAATAAGAGAGGTTACAAGGGGAACAGTTTCTGCCCCTACTGCCATTGCCCTGATAGTTACTGCCCTAGGGATTCTTTATCTTGGTATTCTTCCAGAAGGGCTTGCAAATGTGGCCTCGGCAGCCCAGCAAAGCCTGGCCATGATCTTTTAGCTATTTATCGTACAATAACCGTTTTATAAACCAGGTCATACCCCTTTACTATTGAGAGCAGAAGGCACCTTAAATGGTGCCTTTTTGTTTTATAGGCTGCCACGATCACAAAAGACAGTAAGTGAAAGGGCGAAAGATAATGACAGAGCCTGTTTTTCAATCCTTGATGAATGTCTTTTTCGTGTCTATTCATTAAAATCATGGTCTGCCTCCTTGCGACCATAAAAATTGCGCTCTTACTT
>WFZZ01000231.1 GCA_015489315.1 Deltaproteobacteria bacterium
CCTCGGAAATGTCTATATAAGACTCCTCCAAATGACTGTCATCCCATATATAATGGTCTCCTTGATAGGTGGCCTTGGAAGGCTTGATTTTGACACTGCCAAGCTGGTGGGCCTAAGGGGCGGGCTAATCATCCTTTTTATCTGGGCAGTTGCAGCCCTTGCCCTGCTTTTTCTGCCACTTGCCTTTCCAAAATGGACATCTGCCTCCTTTTTCAGTACAAACATGGTCTCTGAAATTCCTAAAATTAACTTTGTTGACCTATACATTCCGGCCAACCCCTTTAATGCAATGGCAAATACTGTGGTTCCAGCCATTGTCTTTTTTAGTATCTTTTTAGGCGTAGTCCTGATTACAGTTGAAAGAAAAAGGGGCTTTATCCTTAGCATGCAAAATTTAAGCGATGCCCTTATGAAAATGGCATCAGTTGTAGCAAGATTTGCCCCGATAGGTATCTTTGCCCTTTCGGCAGCAGCAGCCGGCACTTTACAGGTGGAAGAGCTTAGCAAACTCCAGGTCTATTTGTGGGTCTATCTTGCCGTCTGGCTTGTTCTAGCCTTTTTTACACTCCCCATGTTTGTGGCAAGATCCACCCCTTTCTCCTATAAAGACGTATTAAAAGAGGCAAGAATTGCCATGGTCACTGCCTTCGCTGCAGGCACAGTGCTGGTTGTCCTTCCAATGATAGCTGAAAAGACAAAGGCCCTTTTAGAAAGAAAAGGATTAAGGAATAAGACCACAGTATCTGCAATTGATGCCTTGGTGCCTACTGCCTACAGCTTCCCAGGTGCTGGCACAATTCTAGGGATAGGCTTTGTCATATTTGCCGCATGGTTTATCGGCTCTCCACTTACAATTTCCGATTATCCCATCTTTTGTGGACTAGGCATACTTTCAGCTTTTGGAACCTTGCCCGTTGCAATCCCCTTTTTGTTGGACTTTTTCAAGCTACCATCAGACCTTTTCGAGCTATACATGATTGGAAGTGTCTTTACCATGAGATTTGTTACCGCCATTGCAGCCATGCAAGGGGTTGTAATCTGTATCCTTGGCGCTTGTGCCATGATGAATCGGCTCACCTGGAAAAAGATGGCAGGAGTCTCAGTAGCAAGTATTGCCATTATAGCCCTTTCAATGCTTTGCCTTGGTGAAATATTGACAAGAGCAATCCCTTATCAATATACAGGTTACAAGACACTAATAAACATGGAACTTTTGGGGCCAACTGTCAAAACTAACAATGATGCCAATCCAAGGCCCTTGGCCTCTGAGGAACGTCGGCTTTCCAGGCTTAATATCATCAAAAAAAGAGGGGTGTTGAGAGTAGGCTATGCAAAGGACAGGCTTCCCTTTGCTTTTAAAAACTCAAATGGTCACGTTGTTGGCTATGACATGGAACTAATGCAAGCCCTTGCAAAGGACATGGGCGTAAACCTTGATGTTGTTAGGATAAATTGGGATAAAGTAAGTGAAGAGCTTCAATCTGGACGAGTGGACATAGCAGTAGGGGGAATAAGCATAAGCCCCCAGAGGGCGTTAAAATTTACATTTTCCAAAAGCTATCTTGATGAATACATTGGCCTTGTAGTTCCCGATTTTAAACGGAACAAGTTTTCATCCTATGACGATATCCTTGGCATGGATAATCTCCGTCTTGCAGTAACTCCTTTCAGATACAAGGAAGGAGCTGGGGAACGGCTTTTCCCTAATGCAAAGCTGGTGGTCATTGATTCTCCTCGCGACTTTTTTAGGGGTAAGATAAAAAATGTGGATGCCATGATTTATACAGCACAAACTGCTACGGCTTGGACTTTAGTCTATCCACAATATACAGTCGTCGTCCCCACAGGGCTAAAGGCCAAATCACCAGTGGCCTTTGCCCTTCCAAATGGCCAAATTGAGTGGTGTAAATTTATAGACACCTGGATAGATTCAATAGTCAAGGCAGGTGTGGGCCAAATTGCGTATAACCACTGGATACTTGGAAAGGAAGAAAAAAGGAGGAAAAAACGCTGGTCTGTGATTAAGAACGTCCTTCACTGGACCAGGTAATCGGCACCCATTCTCCTTAAACTAATTGCCCAAGAAATCCTATGACAGCCTTCATGAATTGAGGGATGTCCCCTGGCTCCCTTGAGGTTATAATATTTCCATCCTGTACTACCGGCTCATTTTCATAAATGGCGCCCCTTTCTTCAAGCCTTTCAGCAACCCTATGGTAACAGGTGGCCCTTTTGCCCTTTAAGATCCCTGCCTCTGCCAAAAGAAGAGGGCCGTGGCAGATGGCAAATATGGGCCTTTTCTTTTCATAAAAGCCCTTTACAATCAAAAGGGCCTTTTCATGCTTCATGAGCCTTTCAGGCGCCTTGCCACCAGGAACGAAGAGTGCATCAAAGGCATCTACCTCTATCTCGTCAAGGGTCAGATTTGCCGAGATGCTGTAGCCGTGCTTACCCCTTTTTTCACCCCAGTCAGGCGCGCCGATATCCACAAAATAGCCCTCTTCCTGAAACCTGTATCTTGGGCATAAGAGCTCGCTGTCTTCAAAGCCGTCTTCTACCAGGAACAAAATCCTTTTTCGCTCCATTAAGTGACCTCCTTTTATACCGTTTAGGCAGCGCACCTTGCCGCCCTTTTCTGGGCTTTTTTCCGCTTTTTTCTAAATGCAATCCTTATTACCTCGTCCACCCGGGATACAAGATGAAATTTAAGCTGATCCCTTATCTCCTTTGGAAGCTCGTCAAGGTCAATAGCATTTCTCTTTGGCAAAATGATTTCCTTGATCCCTGCCCTATGGGCTGCGAGGACCTTTTCCTTTATGCCTCCAACCGGAAGCACAAGCCCCCTTAGGGTTATCTCGCCTGTCATTGCAATATCCGGCCTTACGGGTTTTTCCTGAAAAAGGGAGACCAGGGCCACTGCAATGGTTATTCCTGCAGAAGGGCCATCCTTTGGAATTGCCCCTGCCGGAACATGGACATGAACATCCTCTGTCTTAAAAAGCTCCTCTGGGATTCCAAGCTGACATGCCTTGGACTTCACAAAGCTTAGTGCCGTTTGGGCAGATTCTTTCATCACATCCCCAAGCTGCCCTGTAAGGGTAAGCTTTCCAGTCCCAGGCATCCTGGTTGCCTCTATAAAAAGGATGTCTCCACCTGTTGGCGTCCATGCAAGGCCGGTGGCCACTCCGGGGACAGAGGTCCTTTCGGCAACTTCAGGGTAATACCGGGGTTTTCCAAGGTATTCCTCCAGATTCCTGACCTTGACCACGATCTTTCCCTCATGGCCAGTAGCCACCTTTTTGGCAACTGCTCTGCAAATTGAGCCTATCTGCCTTTCAAGGTTCCTTACACCTGCCTCCCTGGTATATTCGGAAATGATCCTTACAAGGGCCCTTTTTTCTATACTTAGCTGTTTTTTGGTAAGCCCATGGGCCTCTAACTGCCTTGGAATAAGGTATTTTTTGGCAATCATTATCTTGTCTTCAAGGGTGTAACCCGAAAGCTCAAGGACCTCCATCCTGTCAAGAAGCGGGGCTGGAATAGTCTCAAGGACATTGGCGGTTGCAATGAATATTATCTTAGAAAGGTCAAATTCCACCCCCAGATAGTGATCAGTGAACCTGGAATTCTGCTCAGGGTCCAGGACCTCCAAAAGAGCAGAGGCCGGATCTCCCCTAAAATCGGTCCCGAGTTTGTCGATCTCGTCGAGCATCATCACAGGGTTATTGACACCAACCTTTCTAAGACCCTGGATGATCCTTCCAGGCATGGCGCCAATATAGGTACGCCTGTGCCCCCTTATCTCGGCCTCATCCCTTACACCACCAAGGGCAATACGGTGAAACTTCCTTCCAATTGCCCTTGCAATGCTCCTTCCAAGGGAGGTCTTTCCCGTTCCCGGAGGGCCAACAAAACAAAGTATGGAACCCTTGGCATCGGGCTTAAGCTTTCTTACTGCCAAAAATTCGATTATGCGCCTTTTTATCTTTTCAAGGTCATAATGATCCTCATCCAGTATCCTTTCTGCCCTTTCAAGGTCCAGGATATCCTCGGTAGATTCATTCCAGGGAAGCTCAAGGATCCAGTCAAGATATGTCCTTGCAACCGTATATTCAGAAGAAGACGGATGCATCTTTGAAAGTCTTTCAAGCTCCCTTTCTGCCTCTTTTCTGGCCTCTTCAGGAAGTTCCTTGGCCTTGAGCTTTTCCCTTAACTCTTCTACTTCATTTGATTCCTCTTCAGACTCCCCAAGCTCCTTCTTTATGGCCTTGAGCTGCTCCCTTAAAAAGTATTCCCTTTGACTCTTATCCACCTGATCCCTTACCTGGGACTGGATCTTGTGCCCAAGCTCAAGTATCTCTATCTGCTCAGAAAGGATACGAAGGGCCTTTTTAAGCCTTTTCATCACGTCAAGCTCATCAAGGATCTCCTGTTTTTGGGCACTCGAGACATTAAGATGACTTATTACTACATCTGCCAAAACTCCAGGATCCTCTATACTCATTATGATTGACCTGAGCTCTCCGGGCAGATTTGGTGAAAGATCTAGGACCTTGGAAAAGGCTTGCCTGATATTCACCACCATGGCCTCAAGGGCCATTCCTTTAGCTACCTTGTCCTGGACGGACTCTACCTTTGCCTTTATGTAGGGCTTTGTGGCAGTTATCTCTTTTATCCTAACCCTAGTTATACCCTGAACCACTAAACGCGCATGACCTTGTTCATTTTTGGCCATCCTTAAAATAAGCCCCATTGTACCCATCTTGTGAAGTTTTTTGGGTATATCTTCATCTGACTCAACAGGACCATCCACAGAGACAACAGCAATTGTCCTATCAGTGGCCAGGGCGTCATCTATCATCCTTACAAGATTTGGAGGTTCAACTATCCAGGGAACAACCATATGGGGGAAAAGGACTACATCTTTGCTGGGAAGAACAGGTAGTTCCCTTATGGTATTTTGTTTTTCTACCTGTTCATTATTTCCTTTTTCTATCAATATTTCATTTAGTTCCTTTATTTCGTTCATGGTCACCTCTTTGCTCATTGTGTGCTACTTAACGCTAATTGAAACTTTGCTGCCTTCTTTTTTTAAAAATTGAACCAGCAACAGGCCATTTTCCATCTTTGCCTTAATCTCACTTTTATCAATTGGTAGAGGAATCCTTATTACTCTTTCAAAGGGGCCATATTCCACTTCCATCTGAAAAAATCTCTTCTTTCTTATGGTAATTGGTGGTCGTCTGTTACCAGAAACACGTAGGTATTGACCTTCAAGAAGAAGCTCTAGGGAGTTTGAATCAACTCCTGCAAGATCTGCCACTATGTAAATATGCGTGGTGTCCTCATAGATATCTATGGCAGGCATCCAGCCCATGGTTCTAGAACCAAAAGGCACCCTGAAAAGCTCATCCATTACTTCCTCAAATTCTTTGCGAAGTTGATCAAGTTCCTTTGAAATTCCAATTTTTATAACTGGCATAAGACAAAAACCCTTTCCTTGATAGCCTCATAATTACATCAAAAGATGTTATACAAAGTACAATTTGGAGACATTTTTTTGTTACAATAGGTATGGATAAAATTAGGTGCAAGGCCAGTACCTTTGATTCATTTATTTTTTAATGTATAAGCTCAAAAAAAATTTGAGGTTTCAAGAATTCATTGGAGTTTTTGTCTTGACTTTTTCTCTTATTTAGATTTAAAAGCCTATTCAATTTCCTCCTTGCCCTTTTTAAGGGCCAGAAAAAAGACCGAAAGGGGGCTGAAATATGAAATTACGCTATTATGAGACGATGTTTCTCCTCGATCCTGACCTTAATGAAGAGGATAGAGAAGACGCCATCCAAAAATTTTCCAACATCATTACTGAAGATAAAGGCCAGATTGTTAATATTGATAAGTGGCCTTTAAGAAAATTGGCCTATAAAGTCCAAAAAAAGACCCAGGGCTATTATGTAGTGATGAATTATGGCGCTCCTGGCCAGACTATTCAAGAACTTACTAGAAATTTCAGACTTGATGAAAGGGTTATGAAATTTATAACCACTAAGCTGGATGACGAATTTGATTTTGAAAGTGCGTCTAAGGACTTTGACAAAAAAGAGTCTGGAGCTTCAAAAGAAGCTTTACAAACGACTGAAGAAGAGCAGGAAGGACAGGAGGCTTAAATGCAACAACAGCAAGGACAACAACAAACCCAGCCACAGAGACCCAATCCCCAGCAGCAACAGAGATATAAACGCCGCAGAATCTATGTAAGAAGGAAGGTTTGCAGATTTTGTGCAGACAAAAGCCTTGTAGCAGATTATAAAAATCCAGAACTTTTAAAAAACTTTGTAACAGAAAGAGGAAAGATCCTGCCAAGAAGAGTGACCGGAACTTGTGCAAAACACCAAAGAAGGCTTACCAATGCCATAAAAAAGGCAAGGATAATGGCGCTTATGCCATTTACTTCAGGTCATGCTCTTGAGTAGTTTAAGGTGATGTGAACCCCTTTCAAAGACAAAGGGAGAAAAAAGGGCAGGATGCCTTTATCAAGGGGGCCACTTTTTCTGCCCTTTTTCTTGTTTTTCCTGCCTTTTTCCTAGAATTATCATCTTTTCTTCAGTTCTTTTTACCCGGGATTGCTGCATCCTTTCTTGCAGGATTTGAATTAGGTTCTTCTCTCATTTTCCTTTTTGCTGTATTTGTCCTTGCAGGAATACTTGGGGCTACTTTTGGATTTGCCTTTGTTCCTGTGATACTTTCCCAAGGCCTTGTCATAGCTGGGCTATTGCTCCTTTCAAAGGAAAAAAGGGCTTCTGCTCCAAAGACCCTTTTAACTATGGCCTTGGGGCTTACTATTATGGAATTTGTTATGGTTTTAGGGCTTACCGGAGGGGAAATAGTTGATACCTATAACCAAGTATTAAATGCAATGCTCAGTGAATTTGACAAAGGAATAAAGCTTTATATGGAAAATTCTGGTGAAAATATATCCCCCCAGCTAAATCAGGTAATTGCCGCCATGAGAAATACCCTTTCAACCTATTTCCCTTCCATTCTTGGAGGTTATCTCATTTTTACAAGTTTTTTTAATATATTAAGCTTTAATAAGTTTACAGAAGCAAAGCTTGGCAAGTTGCTTATTGGCCCTAAATTCCAAGAATGGCAAATGCCTGAAATCCTTGTCTGGGCCTTTATTGTCTTTGGTTTTATGGCCCTTTTAAACCAGTCACCATACGAATCCATAGGCAAAAATGGAATTGTAATCGTTTGTATTTTTTATTTGATTCAGGGCTTTTCTATATTAAAATTCTTTTTTAGTACTTTTGAGACTCCTTTTTTTGCAAGGCTTCTAGTATACTTACTTTTGGGAATACAATGGTATGGCCTATTATTTTTGGTATTTTTAGGTCTCATGGATAACTGGTTCCATATCAGGACAAAAATCCTTAAAATGAAAAATAAGTAAAGCATATTTGGAGGTTCCTAGTCATGGAAGTAATTTTAAATGAGAGTATTGAAAGCCTTGGCAAGGCTGGTGATATCGTAAAAGTGGCAGACGGTTATGCAAGGAATTACCTAATTCCTAAAGGTCTTGCCATGATTGCCAACAGGAAAAATGTTGTTCAACTTGAAAAACAAAGGGCTGCAATATTGGAAAAGGCTGCAAAAATTAAACAGGAATTTGAGGCCCTTTCAGAACAACTGTCAAAGCTTGATATTGAAATTCCTGTAAAGGTTGGTGAAGAAGAAAAACTGTACGGTTCTGTTACATCAATGGATATTGCCAAGGCCATTGAAGAAAAGGGCTACACAGTTGACAGGAAAAAGATTGTGCTGCCTGAACCAATTAAGGCCCTTGGTGAGTATGAAATACCAATAAAACTTAGTCCGGATGTGACGGCAACAGTAAATGTCAAGGTGGTTGCAGGTTAAAATTAAAAGTGAAACCACTTAGTATAAAAAGACTTAAAAGAGACGAATTTAAACTGCCTCCGCAAAATGTGGAGGCAGAACAATGCGTCCTTGGTGGGATACTTATTGAAGCAGGGGCCCTTTTAAAGGTCATCGAAATTCTGAGACCTGAGGATTTCTATAAAGAGGCCCATGGTATTATCTATTCGGCCATTTTAAACCTTTTTGACAGGAATGAGCCCCAAGATCTTGTCACTGTCCACAATGAACTGAAAAGAAGTGGCCAACTTGAAAAGGTTGGAGGCGCCCTTTATCTCGCAGAGCTTACAGAAACAGTTCCTGTTGCCTCAAATATTGAATACTATGCAAGACTCGTAAGGGATAAGGCAATTCTAAGACGCCTTATTGAAAAATCCTCTGACATTGCTTCCCTTTGCTATGAAGAGGCCCAAGATGTGGATGACATCTTGGAATACGCAGAAAGCGCCATTTTTGAGGTCTCTCAAGCAAAGATAAAACAGTCCTTTCATAAAATTAATGATATCCTCAAGGACAGCATAAAAAAGGTCCAAGACCTTTATGAAAAAAAGGAGCTTATTACGGGCGTGCCCTCTGGCTTCACAGAGCTTGACAAGCTAACCGCCGGTTTTCAGCCATCTGACCTTATAATTATTGCTGGTAGGCCTTCCATGGGAAAAACCGCATTTGCCCTTAATATTGCACAGCATGCGGCGGTTGATAATGGAATTCCCACTGCCATATTCTCCCTAGAAATGTCTAAGGAACAACTGGCCCTCAGAATGCTTTGCTCCGAGGCAATGGTTGATTCAAACAAGGTAAGGACAGGTTTTTTAAGCAAAGAAGACTGGCCACGGCTCATAACTGCGGCTGGAAACCTTTCAGAAGCTCCACTTTTTATCGATGATACCCCTGCACTCAGCGTCCTTGAGATGCGTGCAAAGGCAAGACGCCTTAAAAGCGACCAGAATATTGGCCTTGTAATAGTTGACTATCTCCAGCTCATGCAAGGAAAAAATGCAGAAAGGAGAGAACAGGAGATATCTGAGATTTCCAGGTCTCTAAAGGCTATGGCCAAGGAGTTGAATGTGCCGGTGATTGCCCTTTCCCAGTTAAACAGAAAGGTTGAAGACAGACCCAACAAGCGTCCGCAGATGTCAGATTTAAGGGAGTCAGGGGCAATCGAGCAGGACGCTGATGTAATTGCATTTATCTATCGGGACGAAGTCTATAATAGAGACGAGAACAATCCAAGGCGCGGAAAGGCAGAAATAATAGTAGCTAAGCAAAGAAATGGCCCAACAGGAACCGTCCTCTTGGCCTTTGTTGGAAAGTACTCCACCTTTGGAAACCTTGCAGACGAGGATCAAATCCCAGAAGTTGCATGAGCACATTGAAAAAGTCCTTAATGCCTTTAAAAGGGATATATCCCAGGAAAAAAAGGGCCATCTTGAACGCTACTTTTTAGAACTTTCAAGATGGAATGAAAAGATCAATCTCACTGGCATAAGGGATATAGAAAAGCTTGTATTAAAACACCTTGGAGATACCCTCCTTTTTGAAAAATATCTTCCTAAAAATCTGTCATCCTTGCTGGATATAGGAACAGGTGCAGGGGTTCCAGGGCTTTTGCTAAAGATTTTAAGGCCTGAAATGGAGGTCTTTCTGGCAGAGGCGGTCAAAAAAAAGTGTTCATTCTTGGAATTTATAATAGCAACCCTGGGACTTAAAGATGTTCATGTAATTAATGAAAGGATTAATGGAAAGGGTTTTCCAAAGATGCCCAAAAAAGGCCTTGATGTCATTACTTCCCAGGCAACAGGAAGCATCCAATGGCTCTTTGAACTTTCTAAACCATTACTTTCAGAAAAGGGCATTATACTTACATTAAAAGGACCTTCTTTTAAAGAAGAGTTAAAGGATAAAGAGATATCTTTTGGGTCCTTTAGGTTAAAGTCCTTTGAGGAACGCCTTCCTCTTCTTAATCACCAGCGGGCCATGGTGGTTATTGAGCGTTCTTTTCTATAATGTTGGAAAGCTCCTTTGCAATTTCATCTATTTCCTTTTCATCTTCTCCTTCAACCATAACCCTTATTACGGGCTCGGTGCCAGATGCCCTTATGAGTATTCTTCCTCTTCCATCAAGCTTCTTTTCAAATTTTTTTTGTGCCTCCGAAAGACCAGGTATCTCTTCAATAGGTTTTTTTTCAGAAAGTCTCACATTATAAAGGACCTGTGGATAGGATTCCATAATTGATGCGAGCTCAGATAAGGGTCTTTTAGTTCTTTGCATTACAGAAAGAAGTTGAAGTGCAGCCAGAATACCATCTCCTGTGGTTATATGATCCATAAAGATAAGATGGCCTGATTGTTCACCACCAAAATTGTATCCCTTTTCTCTCATTGCCTCTACTACGTATCTGTCTCCAACCTTAGTACGGACAAGTCTTCCTCCCATTTTTTCAAGGGCCTTTTCAAGACCCATATTACTCATAACTGTGGCAACCACTGTATTGTAATTGAGTTTTTTATCCTCAATCATCTGTTTGGCACAAATAGCCATTATGTGGTCTCCATCAACCACATTGCCCTTTTCATCCACAACTATTACCCTGTCTCCGTCCCCGTCAAGGGCAATCCCCATATCTGCCCCGCTTGTCTTTACAAGCTCTTGCATGAGCTCTGGGTAAAGGGCACCACAATTTTCATTGATATTGGTACCATTGGGATCTACACCAATCTTTATAACCTCTGCCCCAAGCTCTTCAAAAACTGCAGGAGCAACCTTGTAGGTGGCGCCATGGGCACAGTCCAAAACTATCTTTAAACCGTCTAAAGTAAGCTCTTTAGGAAAGGTGTGTTTGGCAAAGACTATGTAGCGCCCTCTAGCATCATCTATCCTATAGGCCTTTCCCACATCTTTTCCAGTGGGCATGTTCTTTTCAATGCTTTTTGATTCCATAAGTTCTTCAATGCGCTCCTCAACCCTATCTGGAAGCTTAAAGCCGTCATGGGAGAATATTTTTATGCCATTATCCTGAAAAGGATTATGAGAGGCAGAGATTACAACTCCAGCATCTGCCCTCATACTCTCTGTCAAAAAGGCAATGGCCGGGGTTGGCATTGGCCCCACTAAAAG
Source organism: Deltaproteobacteria bacterium (assembly GCA_015489315.1). GTDB lineage: Bacteria > Desulfobacterota > Dissulfuribacteria > Dissulfuribacterales > QOAL01 > JAADCZ01. The sequence goes on from WFZZ01000231.1 coordinate 11,060, forward strand.
GACATCCACGCCCATTGAACAGATACCGGCTGCCAAGGCATTTTCGAGCATGTAACAGGAAAGTCTAGTATCTTTCCCAATCAATATCCTTGGATTTCTATTTCTTTCATTTTTAAAAATATAGGCTACAGCCTTTCCCAGCCTCATGGCCACATCTGTGGTCATTGGATAAGTGTTTGCAAGCCCTCTAACCCCATCTGTACCAAATAATCTTCTCATTTTTTTCTTTTCCCTCTCTTTACCCAAACACTTATTTTTTTAGGAGAAACCTTTAAACATTTAAAAACTGCTGGTATTGAAACATCTGGTTCGAGCTTATAGCTTCCAGGTTTAAGCCCACTTACATCAAGGGTTACATTAATATCTTTTATCTTAAGGCTATTAAGTGAAGGTACTTCTCCACAAAGCCGAACGCTTACCTCAGTGGGCCAGATACTAACCAAATGTTCGCCCTGAATTAACCTAATTGGAACATGAGTAATTTTTCTTTCACCTTGTTTAGGCTTAATATGAATTGTTACCTTAAATTTTGAGGCACCTTCAATACTGATACGATATTTTTGCGTATCTGGAGTAGTTATTGCGGTAATTGTCTCTTTGATATCCTTTACACTCACTGGCATAAGATCCAGCCTTTTTATCTTTTTTACCACATTTGCAGGTCCACTTATCTGTGTCGTAATTGGCTGCACATCAACTCGTTCTATTTCGTAGCCAGGCGCCGGTTTATTTTCTATTACAGGTTTCACAATCACAGACTTGCGCAAAAGGGGCTGGATATCAATGGTTACAATACTTGGCTTGATTCTAAGAACCTTTACACCTCCAGGAAGGGAAAAATCATCTGTAGAAAAATGTATTACCATTTTCCCCACACTGGCATTCTTGAGATCGATGACCTTGGTGAGATTTTGCCCTGCAATATTCTTTATAATGCTCCTTGGACCAAATACCCTCACCTCTATATTGGATGGGATGTCATTGGCAATCACTAAATTATTAGGTAGATTCACTATCTCAAGGGGGATGGAAAGTCCTATCTCGGCCTTCTCCTGCCCCACCACAAGGGACCAGAGGAGTATGGAAAATCCCAGGGAAACAAGCTTAAGGTGCCAATCTTTTAAAAAAATGTCTCTCCACTTCATTATTTCAACCTGAAACGCCACCAGGCCTTATCTTGCTCGTCTGTGGCAAAGCTGTTGTGTAATACCCTCCTAAGGGTCCCTGGATCAAGGTCCCTGGTAATCCTTCCAGCAATGGCAACGGAAATACTTCCTGTCTCCTCTGAAACTATTACACTTACTGAATCATTTTGCTCTGTAACCCCTATTCCTGCCCTGTGTCTTGTGCCAAGCCTTCTGCTTATGGCAGGATTAGATGTAAGGGGTAAAACACACCCAGCGGCAGTTAGTCTTCCACCTCTTATAATCACCGCTCCATCATGAAGGGGAGTGCACTTTGCAAATATTGTTAAAAGAAGTATCCTACTCACTTCTGCATCTATCTTTGTGCCTGTCTCTATATATTCGCTAAGGCCAATACTCCTTTCAAGGACAATCAAAGCGCCAATCCGGTTTTGTGACATCTCAGAGGCTGCCTTTGATACCTCTTCAAGGGCATGAAAGGTCTTTACCTTGTAACGCAAAAAAGGGGGCTGGCCAAATTGCGTAAGGACCCTTCTGATATCATCTTGAAATACAATGACAATTAATAGAAAAAGGGAACTTAGGGCCGTGCCAAGAAGCCAGTGAAGGGTATAGAACTCAAGTTTTTTGGCAACAAAATAGGTCAAAATGATAACCCCGAGGCCAGCTGCCATCTGGACAGCCCGGGTGCCCCTTATGAGGACCATAATCCTGTAAATGATGAAGGCCACAAGGAGGATGTCAATGACATCTTGCCAGCGAACCATGGGTAAAAGGTTGTGAATGACCTCCATCAATCCCGTTCCCTCACCCTGTTTTTCAAGGTATCTGCCACTTTTATGGCATCATACATGGCCAAAACATTGTGGACTCTTACCATAGAAGCCCCGTTTAAAATAGAAGCAACAACTGCCCCGCAGGTAGCATTATCCCTGTCTCCTGGTTGCTTTTTGCCTGTAATTTGTCCTAAAAAGGCTTTTCTAGATGGACCTACCAGAATGGGACAATTAAGTGCCAAAAACTCAGAAAGGTTATTGATTATGTCAAGATTATCCTCAAATCTCTTTCCAAATCCTATGCCTGGATCAAGGATAATTTGTTCCTGAGAGATATTATTCTTTTTACAAAATTCAATCCGTTCTTCAAAAAACTCTCTTATCTCTTTAACCACATCATTGTAGAAAGGGGCCACCTGCATGTCTCTGGGAGTCCCTTTCATGTGCATCAATATGATAGGAACTTCCCTTTCTGACACAAGTTCTGGCATCTTTTCATCAAAACGAAGAGCGCTTATGTCATTCACTATGTCGGCACCTTCATCAAGGGCAGCCCTTGCAACCTCGGATTTAGTGGTGTCAATGGATATTGGGATGGAAGAAAAGGACCTTATGGTCTTAATGGCAGGAATTACCCTTTTGAGTTCTTCTTCAGCTGAAACAGGTTCTGAAAAAGGGCGGGTTGACTCACCTCCTATGTCTATTATGTGGACACCATCATTTATGAGTCTTTCAGCCTGCCTTTTTATATCTTCTTTTGTCTGATATTGACCTCCATCGGAAAAAGAGTCAGGGGTCACATTAAGGACCCCCATTATTATTGTCTGTCTGTTTGGATCTAATTCATGATTCCTACATAGTATTTTATTTAGGGTCATTTATGAATCAACTTACCCCACTTTCCTGATTTCCCTCATTTTCTCCTTTGTCTTCTCCTCGGCATCTAGTCATTATTTCGTCAATTTCTTTTGCGTCTAAGGTTTCCTTTTCCAGAAGAGCATTTGCAATATTGTGGAGACAATTAATATTTTCAGTCAAAAGACTATAGGTCTTATCATATGCATTCTTTACAATCTTTTCTATTGCCTCATCGATCTTTCTGGCTGTGGCCTCACTATATTCACGCACATGTCCAAAGTCTCTTCCCAAAAAGACCTCTTCATTCTGCTTTGCAAAGGCAATGGGGCCTAGATCGTCACTCATGCCCCATTCACATACCATCTTTCGCGCAAGGGAAGAGACCCTTTCTATGTCATTGCCTGCCCCAGTTGTATAGTCCTGAAAGATTATTTCTTCTGCCACCCTGCCACCAAGGAGAATAACCAAGTTATTCAAAAGATAAGAACGGGAATAGGCATGACGCTCGTCCTCTGGTAGTTGTTGTGTAACCCCAAGAGCCCGCCCTCTGGGTATAATGGTGACCTTGTGGACAGGGTCCGCACCTGGAAGAAGCTTTGCAGCAAGGCAATGGCCTGCCTCGTGATACGCAGTAATCTTTTTTTCCTTGTCAGACATAATGGCGCTTTTTCTTTCAACACCCATGAGGACCTTGTCCTTAGCCTTTTCAAAATCACTCATATCAACCTTGGTCTTATTGGCCCGTGCTGCTAGAAGAGCTGCCTCATTTACGAGATTTTCAAGGTCCGCACCAGAAAAACCCGGAGTACCCTTTGCAAGGACTGAAATATCCACATCTTCTGCCAGAGGTACCTTTTTGGCATGGACCTTAAGTATCTCTTCCCTTCCCTTCACATCTGGAACAGGTACTACAACCTGTCTGTCAAATCTTCCTGGCCTTAAAAGGGCTGGGTCAAGGACATCGGGCCTGTTTGTTGCAGAGATGACTATTACCCCTTCAGATGTCTCAAAGCCATCCATCTCCACCAAAAGCTGGTTTAGAGTTTGTTCCCTCTCATCATGACCTCCACCAAGGCCAGCACCTCTATGCCTTCCCACTGCGTCGATCTCGTCAATGAAAATTATGCAGGGTGCGTGTTTTTTTGCCTGAAGAAAGAGATCCCTTACTCTGCTAGCTCCAACCCCAACAAACATCTCAACAAAGTCGGAACCGCTTATACTAAAAAAAGGAACCCCTGCCTCACCTGCAATGGCCTTTGCAAGAAGGGTCTTACCGGTTCCTGGAGGCCCCACAAGAAGGACTCCTTTTGGAATCCTTCCTCCAAGCTTTGTGAATTTCTTTGGATCCTTCAAAAAATCAATAACTTCGGCCAGCTCTTCCTTTGCCTCTTCAACCCCTGCCACATCCTTAAAGGTGACCTTAATATTTTCGCTACTCAACATCTTGGCCTTGCTCCTTCCAAAGGACATGGCCCTTCCGCCTCCGGTTTGCATCTGTCGCATAAAAAATATCCAGACACCAATTAGAAGGAGCATTGGAAACCATGAAATCAAAAGGGTCAGATACCAAGGGGTTTCTTCAACAGGCTTAACCTGAATTACAACACCCTTTTTCTTCAGTTCTGGAATAAGATCCTTGTCTTGAAATGGAATAGCAGTGCGGAATTTTTGTTGATTTATAAAAAAGCCTTCTACCTTTTCATTTTGAATAACAACCTTTGCAATCTGCCCTTTTTCCACATAATTTAAAAAATCTGTATAGGATATCTCCTGAATATTTGTCTGGGGCTTATTAAAAAGATTGAATAAAAATACAACTACAAGGCCAATTAC
>WFZZ01000232.1 GCA_015489315.1 Deltaproteobacteria bacterium
CCCTTGAGCCCAAAAGCATGGTACAATATGGACGTGGACATGACAGAGACCTCCTTTTATTTGATTAGGCTCAAATAATTTGTCTCTGTTTATGTCCACCTTCAACTCTCTAATTCAACACAGGTACTCATATGCCGGAAGAACCATTTTTTTCCTTTATGTAGAACTGGTATAGCCAGCCGATTATTTCCACGTTTTGCCAATCTTCTTCCGGTATAGAAGAGACGAGTTTTCGCACAAGGCCCGAAGAGTGCAGGAGATTTGCAGGAAGGAGGAGTTTCAGCGCATCGTCTATGCGCCCGAACAGAAATGGCATGGCATCATGGAGGCTTTTGCACTGGGCGATTATTAACAGCCGGTAAAGCTCATCATCCCTGTTACCTGCCAGTCTAAGCTCGATGACCTTCTCCCTGTCCAGCCCGGGAAGATCTATGTCCGCAGCATTTTCCAGAATCTCCGGGACATCGGAACCCGAACGGTTGCTGAGCACCCTATAGCCATGATCGAGATAGTCATGGATTTCCATGTATCTAAGCGCTGCAAAGCGGTTGAACCAGGTGTAGGCGGCCTCTTCCATAACCTCCTTCAAACTGGTGCGCCTTATGCGTCTTATTATCTCGTCTCTTAATTCACCCACCCTCTTGGGGAAGGGCTGGCCGCCAATGATGGCTACATCTCCTTTTATTTCGCAAGGCTCAATATGATTGTGCGTTATGCCAAGCAGGTTGGCCCTTTCGGTCACTGCCTTGATGAAATCCCTTCTGGCCTTTGGAGCATAGGCCTTTATCCTTGATGTGTTCACTGGATCTTTATCCTTGTGTCAGCCTTGAGGGCCGCCATTAATTCCTTCCTGAGCGTGGCAAGAAACCGTTCCACATCCTTCTCTGATTCAAGATAGCCAAGGGAAAATTTCGCAGGATATACAACCTTTACAGGCTTGGCTGAACTCTTTTCTTTCTCTTTTGGCCTGCAGGTCTTTTCAATAAGTTCTATTGCCTCATCCGAAAGTTCATGGGCCTTTTCGAGCTGATATGAGATATTGGGAATACTTGTTTCCTGCTCAATCTTTTGTTTTGTCTGCTGAAGGCCTGTAAGAGCCTTGTTCCTGAGATCAGCGGAGGCCTTTTTCTCATTAAGAACAGCCTTCACCTGATCCATGTACCTCTCCATCTTGTTGAGTGCGTCCTTTCTTTTCTCCTCAAGGATATTGTTGTTTACTGCTTTAACTTTTTCTATAAGGCCATCAACTTCACGCAGCATTCCGTAAGGGGCTTCACTGTTCCGGATTTCTTTTAATCTGTTAAGGGCCTTTGCGGCAGATTCATTTTCCAAGATAGCAGCTTCATTGGATTTTAAGGTGTCAAGCGCCTTTTTAAGATTCTGCCAGGTTGAAAGCTGGTTCTTGTAGAAGTCGCTAAGATCCTGAAGGTCATCGGCAAGATCACGCAGTTCGTCTTTTTTCTCATTGAAGGAAACAATGAATTCGTACGGGTCAGATATGGCAAGGAGTGATTCAATGATGACAAGGCCGTTTTCTATCTCTTTCTTTCCTGGATATTCTCCGGTTGCCGCAAGGGGCTGGAAATGCTCAAGCTCATCCTCCCACTTCCGAATTTTACCTTTGAGAAACTCAAAGAGCTTTTCCTGGGTTTCAGGACCGATAGAACCAAAGAGTTCCTTTCCAAGATTTTGTGCCCTTTGAAGCTCCGCCTTTTTGGCAATGCGCTGCTTTATGATCTTGATGCCTTTACTTGGTCATGGGGCCTGCAGCATCCCTTGGGCGCATCTTGGCGCCGTCTTTTACAAGATGAATCTTGCCGCCGGCAAACATCCTTGCCACCAGAAGCGCTGTTTCCCATGTGGGCCATCCAAAAGGAGCAGAGCTGAAATGCTGGATAAGCTCGCTTAAGACTATGGGCCTGTTTTTCATGGTCATAAGGTCGATGAAAGTGGCTATTTCCTTTACGTCTTCGCGTTCATCCTCTTCCAATTCATATTTCAGGCCCTTCTGGCTAAGATCATCTGAAAGAAGCACTGCCCTTATCTCCTTTTGGGGGTTTTCATGGAGTTTTTTAAGGTAGCTGAATTTGCTGTATATATTTTGGATCAGGTGGTCCAGCCCGGCGTTCAGTGCCTCTAAAGCCCTTGCCGTATGCAAATCAAGCCTTGTGCCCAGGGCAAAATA
>WFZZ01000233.1 GCA_015489315.1 Deltaproteobacteria bacterium
AATCCGACAGGCGCGGCATGAGGATAGTGATTGAGCTTAAAAAGGACGGCGTGGCCCAGGTGGTCCTAAACCACCTTTACAAGCACACGGCCATGGAGACAAGCTTTGGCATAATCCTTCTTGCAATTGTCCACGGAAAGCCAGAGCTTTTGAACCTGAAGGAGCTTCTTTCCCACTTTCTTGACCACAGAAAGACCGTCATCATCAGAAGGACAAACTATCTTTTGAAAAAGGCCAGGGAAAGAGCGCACATTCTAGAGGGGTTAAAGATTGCCATTGACAACCTGGATGAGGTGGTTGCCCTCATTAGGGCATCAAAGACCCCAAAGGAGGCAAAGGAAGGGCTTATTGAAAGATTCAGTCTTACAGAAATCCAGGCCCAGGCCATCCTTGACATGAGGCTTCAAAGGCTTACTGGGCTAGAGCTTGAAAAGATAATCGAGGAGTACAAAAAGGTCCTTTCAGACATTAAGGACTATGAGGATATCCTTGCCAATGAAGAGAGGGTATTAACCATCATTAAGGATGAACTTAGGGCCATCAAGGAAGAATATGCAATAGAGCGCCGATCTGAGATAATCGGGGAGCCAAAGGAGATAAGGCTTGAGGACCTTATAGCAGAAGAGGACATGGTTGTTACCCTCTCCCACAGGGGCTACATAAAGAGAAACCCCTTGAGCCTTTATAGAAGCCAGAAGCGGGGAGGAAGAGGCGTAACAGGGCTATCCACCAGGCAGGAGGACTTTGTGGAACGGCTCTTTGTTGCCTCCACCCATGACTATTTCCTCTGTTTCAGCAACCTTGGAAGGCTTTACTGGCTTAAGGTCCATCAAATTCCAGAGGCACCAAGGACATCCAGGGGTAAGGCCCTTGTAAACCTACTTCCAATTGACAAGGAGAAAAAGGAACACATTGCGGCAGTTGTGCCGGTAAGGACCTTTGAAGATGACAAGTTTGTGGTAATGGCCACAAAAAAGGGCATTGTAAAAAAGACCCCGCTAAAAGACTTTTCCCATCCAAGGCCAAAGGGCATAATTGCAGCCACCATAAGAGAGGGGGATGAGCTAGTCACAGCAGCTCTAACCGATGGAAATGCCGATATCTTTCTTGCCACAAGAAACGGCCTTGCCATAAGATTCAAGGAATCTGACATAAGGCCCATGGGGAGGGTTGCTGCAGGGGTCATTGGAATCCGCCTTCAGGACGATGACCAGGTGGTAGCAATGGTCGTAATCACAGAACACCATGGCTACATACTTTCAGTCACTGAAAAGGGATATGGAAAAAGGACTCCCCTTTCGGAATACAGGGTGATATCAAGGGGCGGAAAGGGGGTCATAAACCTGAAGGTATCCTCAAAGGTCGGGAAGGTGGTGGGTGTTGTCCTTACCTATGAAAACGATGAAATCATGCTGGTTGGGGCAAGCGGAAACATAATTAGAATGAGTGTTAAGGACATAAGAATAACTGGGCGCTCAGCCCAGGGAGTGAAACTCATCCGCCTTGAAGAAGGGGATCACCTTGCTGCAATAGCAAAGCTTGGATATAACGAGGAGTAATGGAAAAGGTAACGGTCCTGGGTGCAGGAAGCTGGGGAACGGCCCTTTCAAAGCTACTTTCCGAAAAGGGCATAAGGACATTTCTCTGGGCAAGAAATGAAGAGCTTTGTGAAAGCCTAAAAAAGGAACGGGAAAACAGGCGCTATCTGCCTGGCTTTAGGCTCCCTGAAGGGCTTTTTTTTACATCAGACCTAAAAAAGGCCGTATCCCGTTCAGAGGCCATCATCTTTGTTGTCCCCTCCCACGGAATGAGACAGGTGGCAAGAAAGGTAAAAAAGGCCCTATCTTCTATAAATGAAAACCCACGTGTTATTTGCTCGTGTGCCAAGGGCATTGAAAACGAAACCCTCCTTTTGATGACAGAGGTCCTTAAGGAGGAGCTACCAGATCACCTTTCATCAAGGCTTTCTGTCCTTTCAGGGCCAAGCTTTGCAAGGGAAGTGGCCCAGAGGATGCCAACGGCAGTGACCGTTGCCGCCTTTAATGAAGAGGTTTCGGGCATCATCCAGGACCTTTTTGGAACGGAGTTTTTCAGGGTCTATAGCACCCAGGATGTGGTAGGGGTTCAGCTTGGAGGCGCTGTTAAAAATTGCCTAGCAATTGCAGCAGGCATTTCAGATGGACTGGGTTTTGGCACAAACACAAGGGCAGCCCTTATAACCAGGGGCCTTGCCGAGATGTCAAGGCTTGGGCTTAAGCTTGGTGCAAATCCCCTTACCTTTGCAGGCCTCGCAGGTCTAGGAGACCTTGTCCTTACCTGCACCGGGGATTTAAGCAGAAACAGGCAGGTTGGCCTTAGACTTGGAAAGGGAGAAGGCATGGAAGAAATCCTTTCTTCCATGAAGATGGTTGCAGAAGGTGTAAAGACATCCAAGTCCATCTTTAATCTTTCCAAAAAATATCAGGTGGAGATGCCCATAACTGCCGAGGTCTATAAGGTAATCTGGGAGGGGAAAAGTCCGAAGGATGCAGTAAAAACACTTCTTGAAAGGCCGCCTAAGCCTGAACTACATGGCGTGATCTAAAGACAGAATGACTGGAAGCCGCTTTTACAGGTCCTTTATGAAAAGAAGGGGCCTTGTCTCTTTTAATGTAAGGCACAAGGAGACAGACCTTTTCATCCAGGCCAAAACCTCCCTTAAGGACCTGGTCTCATTGTGGGTGATTGAGGAAAGGAGCAAGCTTGAGGCATACGCAAGAAAACACCCTGGCTTTTTGGAGGCCCTTACCCCCTGGAAGGAGGATGAATTAGCCCCTTTTATTGTAAAGGAGATGATAAAGGCCTCAAAAAAGGCAGGTGTAGGTCCAATGGCAGCAGTAGCAGGGACAATTGCAGAGATTGTGGCAAAAAAAATCTTTGAACAGATCGGCGGAGAGGTCATTGTGGAAAATGGCGGGGATATAGTCTTGCGGGTGGAAGATGAGATAACCATGTCCATCTGGGCAGGAGATTCCCCCTTTTCAGGAAAGATAGGGATAAGGCTTTTGCCTCAAGGAATTTTTCTGGCTGTCTGCACATCTTCTGGAACCATAGGGCATTCAAAAAGCCTTGGGACATCCGATGCAGTAACTGTCATATCAAAAAGCGGGGCCTATTCAGATGCCCTTGCAACCTCCATCGGAAATATTGTAAGGACAAAGGCAGATATCCAAAGTGCCTTAAACAGACTCAGGAATTTCCCAGATGTTTTGGGAGGGGTGATCATAAAGGCAGATGCAATAGGTGCCTTTGGAGAGCTTGAACTTGTAACCCTTTAGTCAAAAGGAGGCAATATGTCATCTTTTATGGAGATAATAACCATCGGCTCTGGCACATGTGTCCCGTCCTTAAGGCGCGCAGGCCCATGCCATTGTATTAGGGCCTATGGCTTTACCATAGTCATTGACATGTCCGCAGGCTCACTTAGAAGGCTTTTAAGGGCAGGGATAAGACAGGATGAGATAGATCTAATCCTTATTACCCACTTTCATCCCGACCACACCGGAGAAATCGTGCCCTTTATCTTTGCATCAAAATACTCGCCGTCCTACAAAAGGACAAAACCTGTCTTTATCTGGGGGCCTGAGGGGATATCGCGCCTCATGGAGGGCTTTATTTCCGCCTGGGGCGAATGGGCAGCTCCCCAGGATGACAGAATCGTAATTGAAGAAATCCCTGTCTCCATGCCCACTTCCCAGCAGTTTCCTCCGTTTGTGATAGATACCATTCACACAAAACACACTCCCCAAAGCCTTGTTTACAAGATCACAGGGCCTGACGGGAAAAGTGTTGTCTTCTCAGGGGATACGGATTTTTGCAATGAACTCATTGACATTTCAAAAGATGCAGACCTTTTGGTCCTTGAATGCGCAGCCCCTGAAGGCCGCAAGGTCCAAGGGCACATGACCCCCTCAGAGGCAGGAAAGATTGCAAAAAGGGCAAGGGTAAAAAGACTTGTACTTACTCACTTTTATCCAAACTGCGATAGAAGTGATATGATAGACCCATGCCAGGAAAGATACCAGGGGCCCGTAATCCTTTCGGAAGACATGATGAGGATAGTAATATGAGATTAACTTGACCCTCTCCTTTAAAATATGATAAAAATTCTACAAAGGCCGGCATAGCTCAGTTGGTAGAGCAGCTGATTCGTAATCAGCAGGTCAGCGGTTCGAATCCGCTTGCCGGCTCCAATAATTTAAAATTAAATCAATCGCCCATCTTTTCCTCTTTCAGGCTGCCTCCTTGAAGGCCTTTGTTTTCTCATCCAGTACATGCAGGATTTCTTGTACTGCTTCAACCTGCTTAGGCTCAAAATATGCCTCTCCACACTGCTTACAGATCCATGCAGGCACTGAATCAAATGTAAAATGGTAACCTTTTCTATCAATATGGATCGGGCATTCACCCCTAACCATTTCTCCTTTGCAGTAAATACATTTCATTTCAAGTTCTCCTCTTAGTAAAATCTTTATACCATAAATTAGGATCAGGGAGATAAGCAGTGATAATAGCCAAGTAATCGTCTTTAGGTGCACATACCACATGTATTGATCTGTTATTAATATCTTTTCCAGATATGAGACAACTATGACCTCTTGGATCGTCAGGATAATCTTCTATGATCTTCCCTTCTTCTATTACCAGCTTTACGTCATTAGGTGTTATCATCCTGTCAGGTCTGGACATTTGCCTAACAGCGTGCGGTAAAAAAAGGATTCTCTTTTTAGCTACCTCTTTTATTTTTAAATGAACTTCCTTTAGTTTCATCAAAAATCCTTTTTAAGTCACTGAAGTCACTTTGACAAACATAGTATTTTTTCTTTATTTCTTTATACACAATTAGCTTTTGAAACTAAAAAATAGAGATAATTAGTTTTCACTTCTTCTACCATTTAGTGAAATTATAATAAAAATAAGATATTAAAAAACAAAAAATTCAAGAAGTTTTGTTTAAAAAACTGGATAATAAAATTTTCTGATTCGTAATCAGCAGGTCAGCGGTTCTAGTCCGCTTGCCGGCTCCATCCTTATTCTCTTTTTAC